>JANNSA010000154.1:0-8904 GCA_031402115.1 Hyphomicrobiaceae bacterium
TTTCAGCACCTGCTAATTCTCGAAGTCGATCTGGGAGAGGTCGATGGGTCCAGTCGGCGCGTCGTCGCCGCTTAGGCTGGCATCTGCAACAACGGCAGGCGCGGCAACTGGCTCCGCGGCGGCACTGTCGCCTGCGCCATCCGCCTCGTCATCACCTGGATCAGCGCTACTGGACGGTTCACTGACCACCGGTTGCTGTGGTTCAAGGCTGGCGACCAGCGTGCGATCGGAAGCGCCGGCACGGAACTGATGAAAGGCGGCAATGGCTTGCGCCAGCTGCCCATAATTGGCGCGCGCACTTTTAACGTCGGCAGGCGAGATCGGCCGGCCGTCCGTCGGCACATATTTGGAGCGGCCGTTCGGGAACAGCAGCGCCAGTTCCTGACGCGGCATGCGCGGCCACATGCGCACGCCGCCGGTGTCGACATGCACGAACGGCTTGGCTGAAGTGGGATAATAGCCGACGCCGCCGCGCTGGCGGATCAGCGCCGAATAGCGGATACGTTGCACCGGCACATCAGGGAAATGGATGTCGGAGGCCTGCCCCATCGTGTGCTTACTGAACTTGGCTTGGCCGCCGCCTTTCTTGCGCAGTTTGGCGTTGGTCTTGGGCGAGCGATAGCCCGAGATCAAGTGCACCGGCACGCGCGAGCCGAGTTCCTCGTGGATCTCCCAGATGATGTCAAACAGGTTGGGATCCATTTTGGTCGGCTCGTTGGTGCGCCAATCCCGCCAGAAGTAATTCAGTTTCTCCATCGCTTCGGGGACAAACTTGCCGTTCTTTTTGTACTCAACGGTGAGCCGCTCGCCGTTGTGGATGTTGAACACAGACAAAGTGCGATCGCGAGCGTCGACGGCGCGCACGCGCGGCGCGCTGACGACTACACTGATCACGGCAATAAGCACCGCGAGACCGGCTAGGAATTTGCGCATCATCAAGGGAACGCCCCTCTCGTTTGGTTGCCACCCAACGCCAAGGCTCCCCCGAGCCCCGACGCGTCCCGTCCTTCAAGTCCCCAGGACTGCCCGATCCCCAGGACTCTTGGGCCTCTCCGTCGCGCGCAGCCGGATGAGGCATTCAAGCTCTTGGCCGGAACCCGCCATGACGGCAGAATCCCGGAGCTTCGTTAAAGCTTTGTAACGGGACGATTCTGGCGACAACGGGGCGAGGCTAGGTTGGGCGGTGCGGAGTGAGGCAGTGGGCAGTAGGCAGGAGTGGCAATGCTGGAAACCGCAATGCATATGCACTGCCTCACTGCCTACTGCCTACTGCCCGATCTCTGTTGCTTGGCGCCCATTCCCTGCTACCAATCGCAGCGTCAGGGAGAATCATGATGCGCCTGTTAACAGCTATCGCCGTGTCCTTGCTGCTTGCTGGATGCTCTGGCTCAGGTGGCAGCGCCTTTACGACCAGCAGTGTCACGCCGCCACCGGCGCCCGGCGTGGTCAACGATCCAGCCACCCGTGTCGCGCAGGCTGCTTGGACATCGGCGCGCGCCGGCAAATGCGGTTTCGAAGTGGATCAGGCCAAGTTGAAGGCCGGTTACATTGCCTATGAGACGGCGCAAGGCACCGCGCCTGAGGCCTTGGCCAAGCTCGACCGCGCTTTCGAAGCCAGCCGTTCGGTGCTTGTGAAAAAGATCGCGAACCAACCCGACTATTGCTCGACCCGGGTGGTGGAAGAAACGCGTGGCGATCTGGCCCGCAATCTGGCTGGCGACTATGCCGCCCGTGCGGTGGCCAAGGCCGATCTGGGCTAGCCGCCGTTCGGATACGTTGAACGCGCAAACAATCAGGGTCCCGCACGGTTCTCGCACGGGACCCCAATCCAGCCGGATGATTCAGTCAGAATATCACATTTTCGGCAGCAGGACCTTGTCGATGACGTGGATGACGCCATTCGACTGATCGACGTCAGCGATGGTGACGGAGGCCATGCCGCCGGACTCGTCCTCGATCATGATCTTGCCGTCCTTCTCGGTGACGTTAAGCGTGCAACCGCCCACCGTCTTGACCGCATGCTTGCCCTTGTCGTCCATCACCATTTTCTTGATGGCGTCGGACATGGCATCGGCCGCCACGACGTGGCAGGTCAGGATCTTGGTCAGCTTGTCCTTGTTCTCAGGCTTCAGCAGCGTTTCAACAGTGCCAGCCGGCAAGGCGGCAAACGCGTCATTGGTCGGGGCAAACACCGTGAACGGCCCAGCGCCTGACAATGTCTCGACCAGACCCGCGGCGGTCACGGCGGCGACCAGCGTGGTGTGATCCTTCGAGTTGACCGCGTTTTCGACGATGTTCTTGTTGGCGAACATTTCCGCGCCACCGACCATCGGGTTACCGGCCGCAATGGCCGCGCCAGCGATCAGTGCAGTCGAGAGAGTGAAGGCAGTCAGGAGAGCATGACGCATCGGCTTTGACCTCATGTTGAGCTTTCGCTGTTGTTCAGCGTGTCAGGTCTACGTCGCGACACCACCGAGGAGATTATTTAACTCCGGTCACACTTGTTCACGGCCCGGTAGGTTTTCGTGTTTGCCATCGCAGCACTGCCGTTGCCTTGACACCCGCGCGCGCCGCCGCCTACTCAGCCGCAACACTTTTTGCGGCACTAAGGTTGCGCCACCATGATCGAGAAAAACTATCAACCAGCTGAGACCGAGGCGCGCATCAGCGCCACCTGGGAGGCTGCCAACTGCTTCGAAGCCGGCCGGCCTGACCTGAGCGCTGCTCAGCGCGCCAACGCCAAGCCGTACTGCATCGTCATTCCACCACCCAACGTCACCGGCTCGCTGCACATCGGACACGCGCTGAACAACACGCTGCAGGACGTGCTGTGCCGGTTTGAGCGGATGCGCGGCCGCGACGTGCTCTGGCAGCCGGGCACCGACCACGCCGGCATCGCCACGCAGATGGTCGTGGAGCGGCAGATGCGCGAACGCCAGGAGCCGACCCGGCAAGAGATCGGCCGCGACGCCTTCATTGAGAAGGTTTGGAAGTGGAAGGCTGAAAGCGGCGGCACGATCCAGAACCAGCTGAAGCGGCTCGGCGCGAGTTGCGACTTCAGCCGCGAGCGCTTCACCATGGACGAGGGCCTCTCCAAGGCCGTGCTCAAGGTGTTCGTGGAGCTGTACGAGCAGGGGTTGATCTACCGCGACAAGCGGCTGGTCAACTGGGACCCGGAGTTCCAATCGGCGCTGTCGGACCTTGAAGTCGAGCAGGTGGAACACAAGGGCTCGTTCAAGTGGACCGACGGTGAGACTGATAAGGAAGGCAATCCGGTCGCGCTCGACACGGCCAAGCTTGGCAAGGTGCTGGCCAAGGACCCGAGCGGGCACATGTATTATTTCCGCTATCCGCTGGCCGGCGCCACTTTCGACGCCAGGAACCCCGACACCTACATCGTGGTGGCGACGACACGGCCCGAGACCATGCTCGGTGACACCTGCGTCGCCGTGCATCCAGAACATCCGCGCTATGCAAGCTGGATCGGTAAGATGTTGACGCTGCCGCTGGTTGGTCGCGCCATCCCGATTGTCGGCGACAGCTACGCCGACCCCGAAAAGGGCACCGGCGCCGTCAAGATCACGCCAGCGCACGACTTCAACGATTACGAGGTCGGCAAGCGCCATGCCGACAAGGGCCTGAAGGCGATCAACATTTTCGATGCCAAGGCCACGTTGAACGACGCGGTGCCGGAGGCTTATCGCGGCCTGGACCGGTTCGCGGCGCGGCCCCGCATTGTCGCCGACCTCGCCGCGCTCGGGCTCGTGGAAAAGATCGAGCCGCACGCCCACGCCGTGCCGCACGCCCAGCGCGGCGGTGCGGTGATCGAGCCATGGCTGACGGACCAGTGGTACGTCGACGCCGCCACGCTGGCCAAGCCAGCGATTGCGGCGGTGGAAGACGGTCGCACCAGCTTCGTGCCGAAAAACTGGGAGAAGACCTACTTCGAATGGATGCGCAACATCCAGCCCTGGTGCATCTCGCGCCAGATCTGGTGGGGGCACCAGATCCCGGCCTGGTATGGGCCGGACGGCACAGTGTTCGTCGCCACGGACGAAGCTGGCGCGCAGGCGAAGGCGATGGCCCACTACGCTTCTACCCCCTCTCCCCGTTCTTCTCGGGTAGAGGGCGGGGGTGAGGGGCAGGGGCTGATGCCGGCCCTGTCGCAGCGAACGCCGGCGCTCGCACGACCAGCATCGGAGCAAGTTCCTGCCCTTCACCCCGGCCCTCTCCCCTTGAAGAAGGGGGAGAGGGGGCAGGGCACAGCGACCGGCGGACGGCTGCCCGGAGGGCAGTCGCCGGGCGCAAACTTAACGAGAGACCCCGATGTGCTCGACACCTGGTTCTCGTCGGCGCTATGGCCGTTCTCCACGCTCGGCTGGCCGGACGCGACGCCGGAGCTTGCCCGCTATTACCCGACCAGCGTGCTCAGCACGGGCTTTGACATCATCTTCTTCTGGGTGGCGCGGATGATGATGATGGGCCTGCACCTCATGCCTGACGTGCCGTTCAAGCACGTCTACATCCACGCCCTTGTTCGCGACGAGAAGGGCGCCAAGATGTCGAAGTCGAAGGGCAACGTCATTGACCCGCTCGACCTGATCGACCAGTACGGCGCCGACGCGCTGCGATTCACACTGGCCGCCATGGCCGCGCAAGGCCGCGACGTCAAACTGGCAACCAACCGCATCGAGGGCTACCGCAACTTCACCACCAAGCTGTGGAATGCCGCCCGCTTTGCTGAGATGAATGGTTGCGCTCGCGTTCCCGGCTTTGACCCAAAGCACAACAAGCAGACCGTCAACCGCTGGATTGGCGGCGAGACTCAGCGGGCGGTCGCAAGTGTCACCGCGGCGCTGGAAGACTACCGCTTTAATGAGGCTGCGGCGGGCGCCTATCAGTTCGTCTGGGGCCAATATTGCGACTGGTATCTGGAGCTGACGAAGCCGATTCTTGCTGGCACCGACGAGGCAGCGAAGGCCGAAACCCGCGCCATGACTGCCTGGGTGCTCGACCAAATTCTTGCACTGCTGCACCCGTTCATGCCGTTCATCACCGAGGAGTTGTGGCGCGTCACCGCCGAGGGTGGTGAGCCGCGCGCCAAGTTACTTGCCGTCAGCGACTGGCCCAAGCTCGCTGGCCTAGCCGACGCCAATGCAGACGCGGAAATCGGCTGGGTGGTGAAGCTCATTTCCGAAGTGCGCTCAGTGCGCTCGGAAATGAATGTGGCCATCGCCGCCAAGCTTGATCTGGAGCTGATCGGCGCCAGCGCGCAGACGGCCGACTGGGCCAACAGGCATCAGGACCTGATCCTCAGGCTCGCCCGTCTGGAGCGCCTGGCTCCCGCCAAGCAGGCTGCCAAGGGCGCGGTGCAGATCGTGATCGGCGAGGCGATCGCCGCCCTGAAGCTGGCTGGCGTCATTGATGTTGCCGCCGAAACCGCGCGCCTCGGCAAGGAAATCACCAAAACCGATGCAGAGATGGCCAAGTCGCTTGCCAAACTGAGCAACGAGCAGTTTGTCGCCAAAGCTCCCGAGGACGTGGTGGTGGAAATGCGTGAGCGGCTGGCCGAACTGGAAGCGACGCGCGCCAAACTGATCGCGGCGATGAAGCGGGTCGAAGATCTGACGTAGCTTTTTGCGACATCCGCCCGGCTTTACCCATCAGCGTCAGGGTAAAATCCCGGTGGCCACCGGTGTCCAGATCACGTGCTCAATCGTCGGCGCGCCGGTGGCCAGCATCACCAGGCGGTCGACGCCGAGGGCAATGCCGGAGGCGGGTGGCATCACCGCCAACGCCGCCAAGAAGTCCTCGTCGATTGGGTAGCGCTCGCCGTAGAGCCGCTGTTTTTCGTCCATGTCAGACTCGAAGCGGCGGCGTTGTTCGGCTGGATCGGTGAGTTCGGCAAAGCCGTTGGCCAGTTCGACGCCGCAGGCATAGAGCTCGAAGCGTTCGGCGACGCGCGGGTCATCGGGCTTGGCACGGGCGAGCGCGGCCTCGGTGACGGGGTATTCGCACAGGATCGTTGGCCGGCCGATGCCGAGCTGTGGTTCGATCCGCTCCGCGAGCACGCGGCTGGAAATATCCGACCACGTATCATCGGCGGCGGTCATGATGCCGGCGGCGTTGGCTGCACCAGCGAAGCCGTCGCGGTCTGTCTTGCCATCCGGGATGTGGGCTAGCAGGTCGATCCCGGCATAGCGCGCGAAAGCCTCGGCCAAGGTCAGCCGCTCGAACGCCGCGAACGGATCGGCGGTGCGGTCGCGATAGCGCAGCTCAGCAGTCCCCGCTACCCGCGCCGCCAGCGCCAGCAGCGCAGCGCAATCGGCCATCAGCACCTCGTAGGGAGCGCCGGTGCGGTACCATTCAGCCATCGTGAATTCGGGGTGATGCAAGGGTCCGCGTTCGCCATTGCGGAACACATGGCCCAGCGTGAACAGCCGTGTCTCACCCGCCGCCAGCAGCTTCTTGCAGGCGAATTCGGGTGAGGAGTGCAGGAACAGTCCCTGACGCGACTGCCCGGCACTCCAGAACTCTGTTGCGAAGCCGTGCACGTGCGTTTCGTTGGCGGGCGACACCTGCAATGCCGCCGTATCGGCTTCCACGAACCCGGCTTCAGCGAAGTAGCCGCGCAAGGCCGCGACGATGCGATTGCGCGCCAACAGCACCGGCCGCCGGTCGGCATGGCGTTCGGGAGCCCACCAGGGGGATGTCGCTGTCATGAAAGGCCTTGGTCGTTCCGGGCCGGATGGGGTATCAGAGCGGCCAAATCAAACATCGTGATATTTCAACAAAGTCGAGGACGATCGTGGCGAAGGTAATGGCGAGCAATTTGCGCAAGGGCAATGTTGTCGAACTCGACAACAAGCTGTGTGTCGTCCTAACGGCGGAGAGCACGCGGCCCGGCAAGGGCACACCGACCACGCAATTGGAACTGCGCCGCATCGCCGACGGCGTCAAGCTGGTGCAGCGCTACAAGACCACCGACACGCTCGATCGCGCCTTCCTGGAAGATGCAGAGTACCAGTACTTGTTCAAGGACGGCGACAATTTCACCTTCATGAACGGCCAGAATTACGAGCAGATCCTGGTGATGGGCGACGTGGTTGGCGACTACGCACCCTATCTGCAAGAGAACATGACGGTGACGCTCAGCGTCTACCAGGACATCGCCGTGGCGATCGAGCTGCCACAGAAGATCGTGCTGGAAATCATCGAGACCGAGCCGACCGTCAAAGGCCAGACCGCCTCGTCCTCGTTCAAGCCGGCGATCCTGTCCAACGGCGTCCGCACCATGGTGCCCGCCCACATCGCCCCCGGCACCAAGGTCGTGGTGATGACGGAAGACGGTTCCTATGTTGAGCGCTCTCGGGATTAAGGCGCCGTGCGGTCGACACGCATAGTCGGAGCTAGGCAAGGGCGCCGCACGCGGCGGTTCCCTACCGCAAGAACCCCACAATATCCTTCACCTGCGCGATGATCGGCTGGGCCTGAGCCGCCGCGCGTTCGGCGCCGTCGCGCAGTACGCGGTCGATCTCGGCGGGGTCAGCGGTCAGGCGGCGCATTTCGGCGGTGATCGGTGACAGCTTGGCAACAGCAGCGTCAGCCAGCACTTTCTTGAAGCCGGAGAATTGCTGGCCGCCATATTCGGAAAGCACCGCTGCTTTGCCAGTGTCCGTCAGGGCCGCGAGGATGCCGACGAGGTTATCAGCCTCGGGACGGCCGGCAAGGCCCGCGAGCTCTGACGGCAGTGGCTCCGTATCGGTCTTAGCCTTCTGAATTTTTTTGGCAATGGCGTCAGCGTCGTCGGACAGATTGATGCGCGACAGGTCCGACGGGTCGGACTTCGACATCTTCTTGGTGCCATCACGCAAGGACATAACGCGCGTTGCTGGGCCTTGGATCAATGGCTCTGGCTGCGGGAAGTAACCAGGCGGCAACCCCAGCGCAACGATCCGCTCGGCGTAGTCGTTGTTGAACTTCTGGGCGATGTCGCGCGCCAGCTCGAGATGCTGCTTCTGATCCTCGCCAACCGGCACATGCGTGGCGCGGTAAACCAGGATGTCAGCCGCCATCAGAATTGGGTAGGCGTAGAGCCCGACGGAAGCCCGCTCCTTGTCTTTGCCGGCCTTTTCCTTGAATTGCGTCATCCGGTCGAGCCAGCCGAGCCGCGCCACGCAGTTAAAGATCCAGCTCAGTTCGGCGTGCGCCGCCACCTGGCTTTGATTGAACACGATGCTCTTCTTCGGATCGAGCCCCGAGGCGATGAACGCCGCCGTCACATCCCGCGTGCTGCGCGTCAACTCGGCCGGCTCCTGCCAGACGGTGATCGCGTGCATGTCGACGACGCAATAAATGCACTCCATCTCAGTTTGCAGCGCCACGAACTTGGTGATGGCGCCAAGGTAATTGCCGAGGTGAAGGTTGCCGGTCGGCTGGACGCCAGAAAACACACGTCGTGTCGAGGTCATGGGCAGGTGCTCAACGTTTGCAATGGGGTGCGATGCGGTATGGCAGACGCCAACCCCGGGGTCGAGCCCTCGCGCCATTTGACGCCGGCAGGTGCCCAAGGTCATTGCTGCGGTGCAACGATCCACAGGCTGTGGACTGACGGTAATTGTGTGGACAACAGCCTTGCGCGGAAACGATTTATCGGCAATTGTCAAGTGCGTCTTCGGTCGCAGATTTAATCTCACATGAGGTGGTGGCGGCAGCGCTCAAGACCAAGCGTCAGAGCTAAGCGGAGGACATGATGAGCTTCTACGGAATCGAGACCGGGCTTACGTCATTCTTCACAGGCGCGGATAAGCGTCCTGAGGACCGCAACGTTGTCGCATCACGCATTAAGGAACGTCTCGCCGAATTGCGCGCCAGCGGCGTGCTCGGCGATTTCGACGATGATGA
>JANNSA010000155.1:0-3887 GCA_031402115.1 Hyphomicrobiaceae bacterium
CGGCCGCGGATGAAGGTGCGGAGCCGAAGATGTTGCTGCCTTGCGTGCCGAGCGCGGACCCAGGCCGGGCAGTCGCGACAGCAGCCGGATCAGGGTTTCAATTTCGCTGCCGTGAACCTGGCGGGCCATGTGATGGGCCTATGCAGCCGGGCGATCAGAACAGCTTCAGGCCGGGCGGGATCGGCAAGCCCGCCGTCGCCACCTGCATCCGCTCCGACGACGCGGCGTCGACCTTGATGCGCGCGTCCTGGTACGCTGCAACGATCAGGTCTTCAAGGATTTCCACCTCATCAGCCTTGAGCAGGCTCGGATCGATGCGCAGGGACTGCATCTCGCCCTTGCCAGACAGCTGCACGACCACCATACCACCGCCCGACTTGCCCTCGAGCGTGAGAGCCGCCAGCTCTTCCTGCATGACTTTGATCTTGCCCTGCAGCTCCTGGGCCTGCTTCATCATGTTGAGGATGTTCATCGGCATTCTCCGGGCGTGCAAGGGTTGATCGTGGACGCACGGGTTATGCAACAGACGGCGGAACGTCTGGCGCTGAACTTAGGTATCAGGTCGCTCAGCTAGCCTTGGCGTTGGCAGCTTTCTTGACCTGCCGCTTCAACTTTTTGGCGAATGCCTTGGCGTTCAGCCGGTTGTTGGCGGCCTTCTTGGCCTCGGATTGCTTCTTCATAGCCGTCAATCTCCTCGAAAACTGATCTCACATACCGGGATAAACCGGCCCGCCGCCACCCTCGGGCACGGTCCAGTTGATGTTCTGATTCGGATCCTTGATATCACATGTCTTGCAGTGCACGCAGTTTTGCGCGTTGATCTGGAAGCGTTTTCCGCCGCCCGCGTCATCTACCCATTCATACACGCCGGCTGGGCAATAACGCGCCGAAGGTCCGCCATACGTCGCCAGCTCGCTCTCCTGTTGCAGCGCCATGTCGGCGACGCGCAGGTGGATCGGCTGGCTGTCAGCGTGGTTGGTGCCTGAGAAGGCCACGTTCGTCAACCGGTCGAAGGTCAGGACGTTGTCGGCCTTGGGATAGTCAATCGGCTTGGACCAGCTGGCTGGTTGCAGCGTTGCATAGTCCGGCTTCTTGTGTTCCAGCGTGAAACCAAGCCCGCCGGGGATGATGGTGTTGGCCCACATATCCACCGCCCCGAGCGGCACGCCGATCGCCGTGCCGAACCGCGACCAGAGCGGTTTGACGTTACGCACCCGCTTCAAGTCGCGCGCGATCTCGCTACCGGCGACCGCCGCTGCATAGGTCTCCAGCCGGTCCTGTGCCCGGCCGGCCACGATCGCCTCAAAGGCTGACTCGGCCGCCATGATCCCGGATAGGATGGCGTTGTGCGAGCCCTTGATGCGCGCGACATTGACCATGCCGGCCGAGCAGCCAAGCAACGCACCACCGGGGAATGTCAGCTCCGGCATCGATTGCCAGCCGCCCTCGGTGATGGCGCGGGCGCCGTAGGCCAGCCGCTTGCCGCCTTCAAGCGTGTCGCGGATGAGCGGATGCGTCTTCAGGCGCTGGAACTCGCCATAAGGAAACAGATGCGGATTGGCATATTCCAGATGCACGACGAAGCCGACTGACACCAGGTTGTCGCCGTAATGATACTGGAACGAGCCGCCGCCGGTGCTGTTGCCGAGCGGCCAGCCCATGGTGTGCTGCACCAGCCCCGGCTGATGCCTGCCGGCCGGGACTTCCCACAATTCCTTCATGCCGAGCCCGAACTTCTGCGGACTGCGGTCCTCAGCCAGTCCGTAGCGGTTGATCACCTGCTTGGCCAACGAACCGCGCACGCCCTCGGCGATCAGCGTGTACTTGGCCCGTATCTCCATGCCGCGCGTAAAACCGTCGCCGGGCTTGCCGTCGCGATCAAGGCCCATATCGCCCGTCGCGATACCCGTCACCCGGCCCTGCTCGTCCGTCAGAACTTCCGACGCTGCAAAGCCCGGGAAAACCTGCAGGCCCAGCGCTTCGCCCTGCTCCGCCAGCCATTTGCAGACAGCGCCGAGGCTGGCGATGTAGTTGCCATGATTGTTCATCAGCGGCGGCATGGCAAAGTTCGGCAGCCGCAACTGTCCAGCCGGCCCAAGATAGTAAAAGCGATCGTCAGTCACAGCGGTGTTGAGAGGTGCACCTTTGGCTTGCCAGTCGGGGATCAGCCGGTTGATGCCAATCGGATCGATGACGGCGCCCGATAGGATGTGCGCGCCGACTTCCGAACCCTTCTCGACCAGCACAACATTGAGTTCGCGTCCGGCAGCCGCCGCCATCTGCATCAGCCGGATGCCAGCCGCCAGACCCGCCGGCCCGCCACCAACGATGGCGACGTCGACATCCATCGCCTCGCGTTCGGGCAAGTCTGATCCATTGGCCGCCATGATCGCACCTTGACGCGAGGGAAAACGCCGCGTCCGGGGGCGCACCTGCGCACCAACCGAACGCCATCCCGATCGATATGTGGCCTATCCCAGTGGCGTCAAGGCAGTCATGCCGCATGAACCCAAATGGCGACGCTTTGCCCCGCCGCGCCAGAAGCGCTATTCAGCGGGTATGAACTTGGAACCTGCAGCAGCACTGCCCCTGACCCGTGCCGAGATGGATGCTTGGCTCGGCTGGTACGAGGCCATGGGTGCCGCCGTCTGGTGCGCCGACGAACCAGCAGACTGGGCGGTATTGGAACAGCAGCGCCAGGCGGCGCGCAGCCAACAGCGCGCTGCGCCGGTCGCTCTGCTGCCTTCACTGGCACCTGCCCATCCTATTGCTAAGCCTACACCGCGATCCTTGCCGCCCAACAGGGAGCCATTGCCGGGACCGCCAGCCGCATTGCCTACCGCCGCCATCGTCCCCGCGCCTGCCACAACGCTGGAGGCGTTGCGCGAGGCGATAGCCGCCTTCGAGGGTTGCGCTCTTAAGACAACTGCCAAGAACCTGTGCTTCTACCGTGGCATCGCCCAAGCGCCGCTGATGGTGATCGGCGAGGCGCCGGGCCGTGATGAGGACCTGGCCGGCAAACCGTTTGTCGGCGCTGCGGGGCAGTTGCTCGACCGCATGCTGGCCGCCATCGGGCTTGATGACAGCAAGGTGCACATTACCAATGCCGTGTATTGGCGGCCGCCCGGCAATCGCGTGCCAAGCCCACAGGAAGTCCGCGCCTGCCTGCCGTTCCTGCTGCGTCAGATCGAACTGGTGGCGCCTCGCCTGCTGCTGGTGCTGGGCGGCGTCGCGGCACAGAGCCTGCTGCAAACCGACATCGGCATCACCAAGCTGCGGGGCAAATGGCGGACCGTGAACATTGCCGGCCGTGACGTGCCCGTGTTGCCAAGCCTGCACCCTGCCTATCTGTTGCGCACCCCAATCGCTAAGCGCCAAGCCTGGGCCGATCTGCTGGAGGTGCAGCGCGCCTTGTTTGCCAGTTCTACACCTTAGCCAGCCGCGCACCCTAACCAGTCCGGCGCCATGAATTGCACGGGAGTACAATGCCATGCCCAAGCTTGATGACAGCCGTCCGTTCATCCCCGTCCGCATCGCCGTTTTGACGGTTTCCGACACGCGCACGCTGGCCGACGACAAATCTGGGGCGGCGCTGGTCGCGCTCATTAAGGATGCCGGACACGTTTTGGCGGAGCGCGCAATCGTCCAGGATGACATCCCAATCTTGCGCGCCAAGGTCGCGGATTGGATCGCCGATCCGGGCATCGATGTGGTGATAAGCACCGGTGGCACGGGCTTTACCGGCCGCGATGTGACGCCCGAAGCGCTCAAGCCTCTGTTCGAAAAAGAGATCGATGGCTTTTCCATCCTTTTCCACCATTTGAGTTATGCTAAGGTGGGCACGTCAACCATCCAATCACGCAGCTGTGGCGGGATAGCGCAGGGAA
>JANNSA010000156.1:0-6103 GCA_031402115.1 Hyphomicrobiaceae bacterium
CTTGGAAATACCATCCCCAGGTGAGCACTCACATGAACAGCTTCTCGCCGTCCATGCCGGCGTAGAGGCTCGCCACCCACTCGCCATAGCCGTTGTAGATCAACGTCGGCGCGGTTTCGGACCCCAGCAAGCCGCCGGTGCCGAGCAGCCGTTCCTGTGCCTGGCTCCAGCGCGGATGCGTCACCGCCGGGTTCACATTGGCCCAGAAGCCATATTCATTGGCGTTGATCGCTTCCCAGAAGCTTTTGGGCCTAGCCTCGACAAAATCGATCCTGGTGATCGATTTGATCGACTTGAAACCGTACTTCCAGGGCGTGTGCAGGCGAAGCGGTGCGCCCATTTGCTTGGGCAACGGTTTGCCGTAGGCGCCCGTCGCGATGAAAGACAGTTCATGCGTCGCTTCGGCGATACTCAAGCCTTCCACATAGGGCCATGGATAGCCGAAATCGAGGCCTTGCGCCGGCGCCATCTTGGGATCGAGGAAGGTCTCGAAGCGGACATATTTGGCGCTCCCCAGCGGCTTGGCCAGCGCCACCAGCGCCGCTAGCGGAAAACCGCTCCACGGCACTGTCATCGCCCAGGCTTCCACACAGCGGTGGCGGACGACGCGCTCTTCAAGCGGCATCTTGCGCACCAGATCGTCGAACTGCATCTCCAGGGGCTTCTCCACGAGCCCTCCGATCTTGATGGTCCATGGGCGGACTTTCAGCGCCTGTGCTCGGTCATGGATTTCCTTGTCCGAGCCGAACTCATAGAAATTGTTATATTTGAGATTGAATTCCTCTGGCGTGACGTCGCGGCCCGGCACCCATTTGGCGTTGCGCTTGGCGGGATAAAGGTCAGCGGTCGGATCAGCGTCCTCGGCTTGCGCCCGGTGTAACCCGAAGCCAGACGCCAACGCGCCAGCGCCAATGACACTAAATCCTTGCAGCACTGCACGACGGCCCATGACGGCTGCCTCCGGCGTGGCTGCTGCATCCTGCAATTCCCAGCCACGCGGCCGCTTGATCAACATGGGTTCGCTCCGGTTTCTCTGTGCTCGGTAGCTAATCCGACAGCTACAACCCGCGCAAATCACGGCTTTGACACCGGAGACCGATCCGCTGACCCGTCGATTATGTAGCGCTTGGCGTCATCTGACCACGGCGTGTGATCAGGACAATTACGGTTCCCAGTACAACAAACGCCAACAGCACATAGCTGACGCTTGGCCAGCCCAGCGTTGTCAACAATACGCCCGACAAATAGGTGGTGATGGCGACAAAGCCGAACACCAGCACGTCGTTCAGCGCCTGCACCTTGCCGCGCTCTTCCGGCCGGTGGCAATCGGTCACCATGGCGGTGGCGCCGATGAAGCCGAAGTTCCAGCCGACCCCCAACAGGATCAGCGCCACATTGAAGTTCCAGATCGTGATGCCATTGATTGCCACGACGCCCGCCGCGATCAATAGGGCCATGCCCGCCAGCACAATCCGCTCCTTGCCGAAGCGCGCGATCAAATCGCCGGTGAAAAAGCTCGGGATGAACATCGCCAGCACGTGCCAGCGGATCGTTGAGGATGAGTCGTCCAAAGTAAATCCGCAGCCGAGCATGGCAAGTGGCGTCGCCGTCATGGCCAGCGACATCATGCCAAACGACACCATGCCAGCGACTGCGGCGGCGATGAAGCGCGGCTGTGCGGCAATAACGCTGAGTGGCCGGCCACTACCAAGCACCCCGGCTCGCGGTGGCACGGGTATGTCGATGAACGACAGGATGATCATCGCCGCCGCCGAGGCTGCTGCCATTGCCAGGAAGCAGCCGACAAACGGAATGCTGAAGTCCTTTGTGCTGCTGATGATGGCAGGCACGAACAAGGCTGCGATCAGCCCACCCGCCAGCACCCAGGAGATCGCGCGCGGCCGGAATGCCGGACTTGCCACGTCCGCTGCCGCGAACCGGTAGAATCCAGCGGTCGACTGGAAGAACCCAATCAGGACTGTTGCCAGGCAGAACAGTTCAAACTGGCCCTGATAGACTGCGTAAGCTGCTAACAGCGAACCGAGGACGCCAAAGCCAGCGCCGATTTGCAAGCCCAAGCGGCGGCCATAGGATTGCATGAACATGGATGCGGGCACGGTCGCCAGCAATGTCCCAATCGACATGGTGGTAATCGGCAATGTCGCATGCGACTTATCGATCAGCATGGACGCGCCAATAATGGCGCCGATGTTGATCATCGTCGCCACGGTGACGTTGAAGAACGCTTGCGCGCCCGACAGCACATAAGCGTTGGCCTTTGCCCGCGCGTCATCGAAGGGTGCGGCGTTGCCGGCTGGGAACGGCGCGACTGGGCCGGTTGGCGCTGTGGAACCGGCTGGCGCTGTGGACATTGAGCAAACTCCGGGCGGCGGCCGGCTTGGGGCTTGCCAAGCTTGCCAGCACGATGCGATCCAAGCTGGCGTTAGAGCATGGACCCTGATCGTTGGCGAGCCCGGCGCAAGCGTGGCAGCCCCCCACGCTTCTGCTGACCTTTCGCTGCGCTTGCGGTAGCATTGGCTGCGACCTGCTCTGCCAACAACCACCGGCTCACCGCGATGTCCCTGCTGCTGTTCATTCTCGCCGCCGCGATCGGCTACCTGCTCGGCTCGATCCCGTTTGGCCTGCTGTTGATGCACGCGGCGGGGCTTGGCGACATCCGCAAGGTCGGGTCGGGCAACATCGGCGCCACCAACGTGCTGCGGACCGGCAATCGCGCGCTGGCCGCCGGCACGCTGCTCGGCGATCTCCTCAAGGGCACCGCCGCCGTGTTGATCGGGCGCTGGCTGGCAGGCGACGCCGGCGCCTTGCTCGCCGCTGCCGCCGCCTTGCTTGGGCACGTCTATCCGGTTTGGCTCGAGTTCAAAGGCGGCAAGGGCGTCGCCACCTTCATCGGCATCCTGGCGGGGGTGTATTGGCCGGCCGCGCTCGGTTTCGCCGCCATTTGGATCGGCATGGCTTGGCTGACCCGCCTGTCGTCGCTAGCGGCGCTGACGGCGAGCGTCGCGACGCCGCTGGTGCTGCTCGTCGCCGGCCAGAGTTCGGCGGCAATCCTGTTCCTGGCGCTATCAATCCTGGTTGTCGCCAAGCACGCCAGTAACATTGACCGCCTATTGGCCGGCACTGAATCGCGCATTGGCGAGCGCCCCAAGGGTACCTCTGGCGCGCCAAAACCGCCTGGTTCAGGCCCATGACTGATCTGTTCAGCATTCCGCCACAGCCACGGCAATTGCCTATACCCAGGCCACGGCGCGGGCTCGACGATCGGCAGCGGCTGGCCTGGCTGCGCCTGATCCGCTCTGAGAATGTCGGGCCCGTCACCTTTCGCGACATGCTCAACTATGCTGGCGGGGCCGAGGAAGCGCTGGCGCGCTTGCCGGAGATGGCGCGCCGCACCGGCCGTACCTTACGCATTGCGACGCTGGCCGAAGCCGAGCGTGAATTAGCAGCAGCGACCCGCGCCGGCGCCCGGCTGGTGGCGATTGATGAGCCCGATTATCCGCCATTGCTGGCGGCCATTGAAGCACCGCCGCCGCTGCTTTATGTGCGCGGCACCGCCACGGTCCTGCAAGCGCCACCGTTCGCCATCGTCGGCTCGCGCGACGCCTCGGCGGCTGGGCGCAAGCTGACGCAGATGATCGCGGGCGGCTTGGCGCGTGAAGGTTTCACCATTGTTTCGGGACTCGCACGCGGCATCGACGCCATGGCGCATGAGACGGCGCTGGCGACTGGCACCATTGCCGTCATCGCTGGCGGCATCGATATCGCCTACCCGCCGGAGAACGCTGGCCTCTATGCGCGAATCGCCGAAGCCGGCCTGCTGGTCGCCGAGAACGCGCCCGGACTTGAGCCACGCGGCCGTGATTTCCCGCGCCGCAACCGCATCATATCAGGCATTTCCTATGGCGTGCTGGTGGTCGAAGCGGCGCGCCGCTCTGGCTCACGTATCACCGCGCAGTTTGCACTGGAGCAGAACCGCGAGGTGTTCGCGGTCCCTGGCAACCCGCTCGACCCGCGCGCCGAAGGCACCAACCAGCTGCTCAAGGACGGTGCCACTCTGGTGACCAGCGCCGGCGATATCCTGAGTGCGCTGCAACCGATGCTCGGCGCTGGCCCGCGCGCTGCGCATTTTGCTGATCGCGACTTTGAAGTGCACCCGGAACCAACGCCGCTCGCCGATCCCGATGCCTCAGACCGCTCCCGCGTGCTATCCGCCCTCGGGCCGGCGCCGATCGGCATCGACGAACTGGCGCGCATGCTCAGCATTGACATCCGCCACGTCCGCGTCGTGCTGCTGGAGCTCGAACTGGCCGGCCGCATCGAGCGGCACTTAGGGCAGCGGGTGGCGCTGGTTGCTTAGCGCAGGAAGCTGCTGATAGTAGGGTGCGAAAGGCCTCTGGCCGTATCGCACCAGCCGCAGGCAAACCATTGGCAATCCGACAGGTTCGGTGAGCCAAGCCGGCATGGCGTTGGCGCCATGGCTGGTGCGATACGGCCAGCGGCCTTTCGCACCCTACTTTTTCCAAATCTCAATAGGCCTGGGCTGGCATCAGGTCGAGCACAGCGGCGGCGCCGCGCAGGCCGGGGGCGTCGTCGAGGATAACGAACAGCGGAATGGCGCTGACGACGTGGGACATACGGCCTTTGGCGTCGAACTGCTGACGCAAGCGGCTGGCGGCGAGGCGGGGCGCCAGCCGCCGGCAGATGCCGCCGCCGATATAGACGCCACCCTGCGGCACCACGGCGAGGGCCAGGTCGCCGGCAACAACGCCGAGCCAGGCCAGAAACTGGTCGAGCGCGCGGACTGCCGCGAGATCGCTGCCGGCTTCGGCGGCTTGCGTGATTGTTGCAGGCCGGTCGAGCAAGGCCGGCAAACCATCGCGTTCGGCCACAGCGCGATACACGGCAACCAAACCGGCACCGGACACCGCATCTTCTGCATCAAGCCGGGCGCCCGTCGTGCCGTCTTTGCCACGGATGCGGGCGGCCAAGGCGACTTCGCCGGGTCCGATCGCCGGCAGGGTCATGTGGCCGCCCTCGCTGGGCACCGCACGCCAGCCTTGGCCGCTATCGGGAATGAGGAAGCCGACACCAAGACCGGTGCCTGGCCCGATCACCAGCTTGGTGGCTCCAGCCACGGGCAGCCCGCCGCCGAGCTGCAGCACCGCTTCCGGCGGCAAATGCGGCAGGGCATGGGCGAGCGCCTCAAAGTCGTTGATAACCAGCAGGCTCTCCGCTTGCAGGGCGCGCCGCAGGTCAGCCTTGGCAAAGTCCCAGCCGCGGTTGGTGACAATGCCGCGAGCCTGCGTCACAGGGCCAGCAACCGCAATGGCAGCGCGGGCAATCGGCACATCCGGCACCAGCAGGCGCCATGCCGCCGCCAGCGCCTCCATGCTATCGAACCCTTCGGATGGCAGAACGTCGATGCGTTCGAAGGTTGCAGCACCCGGTCGCCCGATCGCAAAGCGACCGTTCGTGCCCCCGATGTCCGCATAGAGTTCCCGTGCTTGCATGCCCGCCTCAATGCGCGATCCGCTGGTGCTCTTATCGCAGGTCGAACGCAATCAGGGAACCGCCGTGCTCGACTGGTAAAGCCCAATGAAAGAGGCTCGCCAGGAGAGGAGAGCCCCTGGCGAGCCAGCCGTCGATCGCGCTTACCCCGAGTGTGGGCGAGAGAAGCGCAGCCAATTTGCCAGGGCCGACCCGACTGCAAAAGCTATGGAAAGCCCTATTCGGCGGCTTGTCCACAGGGTGTCCCCGACATTCTGCTGTTAGCCTGGGAATAAATCTGGAACAGACCGCGCGCAGTCGCAAAGCCGGGGCTTGGCGACGAAAGTTCCCACGCGTTGACTTGCGCGAGCCGTTGCAACAGCCTTTGTTGACGGCGACATCGGACAGAACGAGGCCCCCCATGCTCGACGGCACACGTCGCGATCCGCGCTACGATATCCTGTTTGAGCCTGTGCGCATTGGGCCGGTTACCGCGCGCAACCGCTTCTACCAAGTGCCACACTGCAACGGCATGGGTCACCAGAACCCGCGCATGCTGGCTGAGATGCGCCGCGTCAAGGCCGAGGGCGGCTGG
>JANNSA010000157.1:0-2357 GCA_031402115.1 Hyphomicrobiaceae bacterium
CGACCGCCTTGAGACCGCCCCAACCGACGGCGCGAACTTCCGCCGCCGCAAACAGGCGCCGGCCTCGCTCATCAAGCTTGGCGCCGACAGCGTTCCAGCGTAACCGTATCGCATCCTTGTCGATCATCCCGACGAGGTAGCACTGTTCGCTCCCCGGCGGAATCCCGCCAACCTGAGTCACACCGTCACACGCACACAGATCGCGATTCAGTTAATGTTCGGAGCGTCCTTACACCACCGCGGCGCACAAGGTCACCCGCTCGCCCTCCTTTACGACATGGTCGTCCATGCTGGCCATATCGACGACGCGCCCGGTGATCCGGTCATAGCCATGACGGCTCGCCCACTGCATCGTGGGGTGCTCCAGGCCGCTCGCTTGAAGATCGCGAAATGCACTGTCGGCTCGGGCCTGGATTTGCTGCAGCTCGTCGTTTTGCTCAGCTCCTCTGGCGTTGAAGGTGGCAAGACCGTCATCGCTGACTTCGGCCACCTCGACCGCCTCGACCGTGTCCCTCTGCCAGGGCGGCACGACGGACGCCTCGATCGCCCGAGCCCTCTTGCCCTTGGCCTTGATCTTGCGCGCCTTCTTGGCCTTGGCCTTGAGCTTGGCTGCATCCCCGTCCACTGGCAACGCGAACGGACGCGCCGGGTCGAGATCGCTGATATCGCCGACAAGGGGCTCGCCTGCGAACGTGGCCCAGAAGGACTCGTCGATCGCCAATCCGATCACGGGCGGGCCGCAGTCGTCCATGACGCCGCCGAGTACGCCTTTGGCAAGTGCTGCGTGGGTGAGAATGACAATGCCGGGGCCGCTCGCGTATTGGTTGAAGACCTTACACGTTTCCCGCAGCGGACAGCCTGGGCAGACTGTCGTGCGTGGTGATCCACCGCTTTTGCTGACTGCCCGGACTAGTTGTCGCCGCTCCTTTGGCGCGTTGCACGCCCGCTCGATGACCTTGCCGGCCGCATCGCGCTTCACATAGGTCAGCCCTCGTAGAACGGTCACGTGCGGCGGATCGATGCCGAGCTTGGCGGCGTCAGCCGCAAAGCAAGCGGCAAGCTCGTCTGCCAACTTGTGCGTCGGCACAGCCACCAGGAAGCGAAAGCGCGCCAGCACGCCACTCTTCAACAGGTGTTTCCGCAGCGCATGCGACTTGCCGGAGCCGACCGAGACCTCGAGGATTGTTCGACCCGCGCCAAACGCTTCCAACATACCAGCGTTCACCCGTTCGCTCGGGGGACTGGAATTGCGCAGGCGTTCGATTTCGGCTTGGCGTTGCACGATCGAACCGACTGCTTGACCCATCAGCTCGTCAAGCCGCGCCTTGACCTCATCCACTGGGCTGCCGAACTCTGGGAACAGCGGCGGCGGTACCGTGGCGCTGGGCACGCCAAGCCCGCCAGCGTCCCGCCACGGCGGCAAGTCCGCTTCGGGTGCTACATCTGACGGCCCAACGCTCCCGGCCGCTGGCGAGCCGCCTCTGTGGCTCCCAGCGCCTCCCGAATTCGTTAACAAAGTCTTAACGTTGCGGGCTACCGCTGACCGATCGACCGCACCTGCCGGATTGTGGAAGTCGAGCTCGGCCGGTATCGTAATTCCAACGCGCTGGGCCGCCGTGACCAAAGTGCCGAACGTGACGCGGCTGAACTTGCCGAAGAAAGGCCACGCGGCGCGAGTTGCCGCCGCATCATATCGCGCCCATTTCGCGGACCAAGCGTCGAAAAGTTCGAAGGCGGTCCCGCCTGTCGAGTTCTAGACTGCCGCGCCGATGCGGACCCATGCGGCGCGGTCGTCGAATTGGCCGTCGTTCGGCAGCCGCTCCATGATGAATCGGACCGCGTCAGGATTGACCATGCCGGAGTTACCTGTGGCCGTCCAATGCGTCTCCTTCGGCGCGGCTGCGGGCTTCCATGTCACGCCCATCACGCCCGCCACAGCCGCAAGCGCGGCGTGGAGCTGCTCGGTCGTGACATCGGTCAGATCGTCGCGCGGGATCGTCGTCGGGTCGCCGCCGTGCCAGCGATAAGGCTGCCCTGTCTTGGGATGGACGCCGAATGCGACGAACTGTCTGCCGAAGCCGAGGAGGTCGACGGCATGATGCCCGTTGCCATCGGCGGTCGCCTTGCGGGGACCGCCAAGGCTTGGCGCCACCTCTCCATCGGCCATGCGGTACAGTTGGAGGAATTTCGGCGCGGCTCCGGTCCTGACCGGCGCCCATCCCAGCGCCTCTTCGATCGCGTCGTCGATCTCCTCAGCGAGCGCCGGGTCCGTCACGTCCGCGTCGATACCGACGATGTTGCCACACGCAATGCCGACGCCACAGGCGGGAACGATCTCTGTCCAGAGGCTCACATGC
>JANNSA010000158.1:0-1604 GCA_031402115.1 Hyphomicrobiaceae bacterium
CGCCATGCCAACGAGCGCCGCCAGCTCCAGCCCCTGCAGGTCCATCTTCACCACGCGAGGCTTGAGAAGCAGCGAGTCGACGGTGACCAGCGGCACCGAGAGGAGCTTCAATTGATAGTCGCGCCCCAGCAGCCCCAGCCGCGCCTTGGAGTTGTCCGATTGCAGGCTCGCCGGATCGAAGGTGCCTTCTTCAAGCAGCATGCGCGACGAACGCACCGGGACGTGGAAGTCGAGCTGGCCGCTGGCAGAACCGACACCGACGATGCGGAAACGGAATCGCTTGCCCAGCAGCAGCGCGGCCGTCCGCAGCCCCGGCTCACATGCCGGATTGGCTTCGATCGAGAAGACTTCCAGGCCCCGCTGCACGGCCGCCACCGACAACGCCGACTGGCCGATGTTGGCGCCCAGGTCGAGCAGCAGGCCCGAGCTCAAGGCCCGGTTGCGCAAGAAATGGAAGTCCGGCTCGTGCGGCCGGCCGCGCGCATAGTGGACCAGCACGCGCAGGCGGCGCAACGCAGACGTGAGGAAGTCGCTGCGGAACAGGATGCCCTTGAGGGCTTCGCCGGCATTCATGGCCCCGGCCTGCGCAGATAGAAGGCAGCCTGATCGCCCAGGCCCTGCACATTCAGCGCCTGGGCACGGCGCCCGAACTCGGCGATCTCGGCGGCACTGAACAGGCCCGCGGCGGGATTGACGGCGTAGGAGCGTTCGCTCCTCAGGGGCACGTCTCGCCGGTACTGCTCGCTGCCCCAGAACTGGAAGGCGTCGGAGTCCCACATCGCGTCGACCAGTTCGAAGCCGGTGGTGGCGGCCAGGCTGGCCACGCTCCGGCGGTCGAGCAGGTAGAGGTGCCGCGGCGCGTCGAGCTGCACCCAGTCCACGCCGTAGTGCTGCCAGGCATGGGAGGTGACCGTCGGCACACGCAGCAGGCAGTGCCCGCCGGGTTCCAGCAGCGAATGGGCACGTCGCAGGGTGGCGACGGGGTCGGGCACATGCTCGAAGGAATGATGGAACATGACGACGTCCCAGCTGCCCTGCACGTCTTCGACACCCTGCTTGAGCACGCGCGCACCGTTGTCGTAGGACAGATCCTGTGCGATGAACGGGTCGATGCCGAGCACGGCGCGGTGGCCAAGTTCGGCCAGTTCGTGAATCAGCAAGCCTGCGCCGCAACCGACGTCGAGCACCCGCGTCCCGAGCCGCAGCCCGAACGGCCGCAGCGAGCGCATCGCGTGGGCAGCTGCGCGCCGGTACATCAGCCAACCCAAGGGGTCCTTGCCGTGCAGCGCGTAGCGATGGCGCGCTTCGGCGGCCCAGCGCTTGAGGGGGTTGCGCCGGGCCTGCGCCGGGGCATAGGAGTAGTAGCCGTGCGCGTAGTGGCGCGCCAGGTCCTGCGGCACCTCGTCGATCTGCAGGCACAGGCAATCGGCGCACTGGGTGTAGCCGAAGGTCTCTCGCGTGCCATACATCATCTCGCGCACGACGTGGCGGCCGGCCACGCGGGCGCTGCCGCAGATCCTGCAGCCGCCGATGCCGCTCATGGCCGGGGCCCGAAGACGGATCGAACGGCTTCCAGGTAGCGCAGGCCTTGGGCCTTGGTCGGC
>JANNSA010000159.1:0-5053 GCA_031402115.1 Hyphomicrobiaceae bacterium
GGCCTCGCCGGTGTAATCCGTCACCGTACCCGCCATCACCTTGAGCAGCGTTGACTTGCCCGAGCCGTTCAAGCCAACCACGCCAATCTTGGCGCCGGGATAGAACGACAGGTTGATTTCCTTAAGCACCGGCTTGCCGCCCGGATAGGTCTTGGACAGCTTGTGCATGTGATAGACGAATTGCGGGTTCGCCATGGGGCGTCGGACCTTCTTCGTGAGTTGGCTAAAGGGGGTTGCTGCCGTGTGTAGCGGAGCCGCCGCCGCGGAGCAAGAATGGTGGCGAGGTAAATGGTTCACTCGATCCTGCGCCGTGCAAACCGATCTAGTGTTGCCGGGATAACCGCCGCAACCGCACTCGACAGGCCGGCGCGCGTCGTGCCAGCGTCGACAGCCCCCCAGAACTCAAGTCGACGAGTACTCCCAGATGTCGTCCCCGAAAGTCAGCACGAGACGCGACGAGGGGTATGGCTGGGCACTCACCGCCGCTTTGGCCGCAACTTTAATCTGGAGCGCGACACCGGCGGTCACGCTTGTGGCGGTGTCGACGATTCCGCCGGTCACGCTTGGCGTACTGCGGACGCTGTTCGCAGCCTTGGTGGTCTTGCCGATCGCCTTGCTGCTCCGCCTGCCCTGGCCGCGCACGCCAGCCGGTTGGCTGGACCTGGTCCTCAGCAGCTTACTTGGCTTCATTGCCTACCCGATCCTCGTCAGCATCGGCATCACCAGGACGTCGACAGCGCATGCCGGCGTCATCTTCGCGGCCGCGCCGATCTTCACTGGTTTGTTCAGCTTCATGCTGACCCGCGCCTGGCCCAAATCCCTGTGGTGGCTCGGCGCGCTAGTTGCGATCGGCGGCCAATCGGTGCTGGTGCTCGGTCGGGCCCCTACGGGCGCGGTTAATCCGGCCTCGCTCGAAGGCGATCTCTGGATCATGGCAGCGACCGTGGTGGTCAGCGCCGGCTACGTCGCTGGCGGCCGCCTTGCCGGGCGGATCGGCAGCTGGCCAGGAACCGTCTGGTCGATCTTCCTGGCAGCGCTGATGCTCATACCGTTCGCGGCGACGAGCCAGGTTGCATTCGACTGGCATCTAGTCAGTGCGCATAGCCTGGCTGCGCTCGCCTTTTTGGTGATCCTCACGGTCGTGCTCGGCTATGTACTCTGGTATTGGGCGCTTGATCAGGGTGGCGCGGCAGCGATCGCGCCCGTGCAATTCCTGTTGCCGGTGTTTACGACCCTCATCGCTGTTGGCATTCTTGGGGAGAGTGTCGATCTGCCGGTCGTCATCGCGATGGCCGGTGTGCTCGCAGGCGTTCTGATCTGCCGGCGCGCCTGAATGCGGTCTCGTATTGCAAGGTCTGGCTCCGACAGCACCGGGCTCAAGCGGTATCGTCTGTCGTGCCAGCTTCGTTCTTGAACCTGGTCAGCCGTGGGCTTACAGCCAATGTCGAATGCCTTCCCGCACCTGTTTCAGCCACTGTCGTTGCGGCACGTGACTTTGCGCAACCGCATCACATTTGGCGCGCATACGGCCAATATGGCCGAGGGCGGGCTGCCGGTTGAGCGGCACCTGGGCTATTACACGGAGCGGGCGCTGGGCGGCGCTGCCATGATTGTGGTAGAGCCCGTGCCGGTGCACAAAACCGGCGTGCTAACGCGTGGCAATTTCCGCCATGCGAGCGACAGCATCATCCCGCATTTCCGGCGCGTCACGGACGCCTGTAAGGGCCATGGCGCGGTGATGATCCATCAGCTCTACCATGTCGGCCAGCATGGCGACTGGGACAATTCGTTCGAAGCTTCGCCGTCGCCCTCGGGCCTGCCGAGCTATCACGACAGCCACGGCAGCGCCCGCATGTCAGAGCGCCTGATCGACGAATTGATCGAGAGCTTTGTGCAGGCTGCCATCCGCGCCAAGGCAAGTGGCTTCGACGGTGTGGAATTGTTCGCGGCTTACAACGCCCTGATCGACCAGTTCTGGACACCGTTCAACAACCGCCGCGACGATCAATGGGGCGGCTCCCTGGATAACCGTTGCCGCTTTTCACGGCTGATCATGGAGCGGGTTCGCAAGGCCGTCGGCGAGGACTTCGTCATTGGCCTGGCCGTCAGCATGCAGACCACCAAGGGCCCTGGTCTCGACATCGCGCAATTGCAGGAAGTCGTCGCCTGGCACGACCAGCGGCAACTGATGGACTACGTCACCTGCGGCGTCGGCAGCTATTTCGAGTTCGCCGAGATCATCCCGGCCTTCACCTACGCCGACAAGCTCGGCGCGCCCTACGCCGAAGCGCTGAAGGGCGTGCTGAAGCATGCGCGTATGCAGGCCGAAGGGCACATCCGCACGCCGGAAAACGCGGACTACGTCGTGGCGTCGGGCCAGGCTGACTTGGTCTCGATCGTGCGCGGCCAGATTGCTGACCCGCATTTGGCCAACAAAGCCAGGGCTGGCCGCGCCGAAGACATCCGGCCCTGCATCTCGTGCAACCGCATGTGCTGGGGCCGCCGCTTCCGCGACTATTGGATTTCGTGCCTGGTCAATCCGTCGGCGGGTCGCGAGTTTGAGTGGGGCGGTGATCGTTTCGAACCGGCTGCGGTGCCCAAGCGCGTGCTGGTCGTTGGTGGTGGGCCAGCGGGTTTGGAAGCAGCGCGGGTGGCGGCCGAGCGTGGCCATCAGGTGACCTTGGCGGAAGCTGGTCCACTGCTTGGCGGCCAGTTCCGGCTGGCCGGTATGCAGCCGCGCCGGTCGCAGATCCTCGATTTGCTCGCCTGGTACGAGACGCAATTGACCAAGCTGCAAGTGCGTGTGCTGCTCAACACCTACATGGAACCAGATGACATCGCCGACGATGCCATTGACAATGTGATCATCGCCACCGGTTCGCTGGCGACGGAGACCGGATGGCAGCGCGGATTGCCAGAGCTGGCGGCGTTGCCCGGCATCGACAAACCGCATGTTTACTCCGCACAGGACGTGATGAGCCGAGCCGCCAACATCCCAGAGGGTGGCCACGTCGTGGTGTTCGACGACGAAGGCAATTGGAAAGGCTGCGGCACCGCGTGGCACCTGGCCGAGAAGGGCTACAAGGTCACCCTCGTCACCAGCGCGCCGAAGGTTGGCGCCGAGATCGAGCGCACGGCGGCAGACTTGCCGATGCGCCGGCGCCTCAAGCAGTTGGGCGTCGCCATGATGACGGAAGCCGGACTCGCGTCCTGGTCCGGCAGCGCGGCGACAGTGCTGGACTTCCTTGACGGCGCCACCCACGCGATTGCCGCTGATGCGTTGGTGCTCGCCACCACCAACACCTCCCTGGATCAGTTGAGCGAAACGCTCAACCAGCGTGCCATAAGCACACACGCGATTGGCGACGCCTTGGCCCCGCGCGAAGCCAATGTCGCGATTTTCGAGGGCCGCCGGACGGCGCGGCAAGTGTGATGGACAATTGCAGACCTGCGGCAAATCGACTGTCGCGGTCGCAGCAATGTCGGCGCGCGCCGTGGGGCGCCAGCCCTGCCACAACCTCCGGCACTGCATTTGTGGAACGCCCTCAACAACGTGTCGGGCCAGAGGCACTTGCAGATATCGCATACCAAGAGGAAGCTTTACCGGTTCCGCCGCTTTCGCTGTGACCAGCCTTGGAGAGCAACAGAAAACCCCGCCGCGCGGGTTACGCGCTGGACGGGGTCCCTCTCAATTTCGAGAGTGCCCAGCGGTCGCCGGGCATTTTGCTTGACGCCCGGAGGCGCCTGTTGACGTTTCATAGTGGTTTCGGCAGCGCTTCACGAATAGCGCACAACTATTCACTACCAGCGCTGTGGCCCCACTTCGGAGCGGGACCTCAATTGACTACCAGGTGGCGTCATGCTCCCTCCAATGAGGTTGCTTGGCACGGTTCGACGACCCTTCTGGCTACCGGGCTGCAACCGATAGGGGCCAAGCCCGCCGCCGGTTTGCGCCCATGGACTTTCGCCATGATCGTCAATCAGCAGTGTCTTCCTGGAACCACCCGGCGTCAAGGTGGAACGGCCTGCGCGGCGATCACGTTTTGAGGCAGAACCTTTGCGCATCTTTGTCGACGCCGATGCTTGTCCAGTCAAGGACGAGATCCTCAGGGTGGCGACCCGTCATGGACTGCCTGTGTTGATGGTCTCCAACAGCTGGATGCGGCTGCCGGACAGTCCCCTTGTTGACCGTGTCGTGGTCACTGAAGGCTCTGATGTCGCCGACGATTGGATCGCCGAACGCATCCAAACTGGCGATATTGCCATCACCCAGGACATTCCGCTGGCGGCCCGCTGTGTCAGCGTTGGTGCTCGCGCCATCGGGCCAAGCGGCAAGTTGTTCGATGCAACCAGCATTGGCATGGCGCTGGCGATGCGCGATCTGATGCAGGAATTGCGCGAGGCCGGCACTATACGCGGCTTCAACGCCGCCTTCACCAAGGCCGACCGGTCGCGCTTTTTGCAAACCATGGAGCAGGTCGTGCAGGACTTGAAACGCGCTGCTCGCTAAGCGTCCGGCGGCGTCGATTATTGGCAGACCGTGCGGCTGTTGCGGGTCTTGGGGGCCAAGTCGAAGTGGAAGTGGTCGCGATGGAACCGGTTGGCGTTGGGGCCGAGTACCGTGTGGAAGATCGTGCAGCCGCCACTGTGAACGGCACGCAGGAAGCCGCGATCCTGCTCAGAGCCGTTCCAGCCGTTCAGCACCTTAATCTCACGTCCATCGACCAGCGTGAACGAGCCGACATCAAGGGCGTTGGCGAAGCCGTGCTCGGAGAGTTGTCCACCGGCAATGCCATTGCGCGGCCGGCAGGAATAGGATGACAGCACCTTCATTTCGGCGACGCCCATGCCGTAATAGTAGCGCGCGGCCGGCACGACGACATCGCGCGTCCAGCGTTCAACTTCCGACACCATCTGGCATTGCAGTTTTGCCGCCGGACGGAAGGCCACCGCGCCGCCGAGGGCGGCGTTCAGCGTGAACGGGCGCACGGCACCGCAGACACTGGGGCCGTTGATACTGGCACCGGCAGCGACAAACGCGCTTTCCTGCACG
>JANNSA010000160.1:0-1836 GCA_031402115.1 Hyphomicrobiaceae bacterium
GGCCGAAGTTGTGCTAAGCCTCGACAGCGAAGGCCGAATCGCTGGGAGTTTTGCGCCCGATCGACCGCGCTCGGCCTCAGCACCGTTCCTGCCGAACCCCTGGCAAGGCCGTTTCTCCGACTATCGACAGCACGACGGACAGTGGCTTCCATTTGCTGGCGAAGTCGCCTGGGTAATCGATGGGAAGGAAGTCATTTATTGGCAAGGACGCATCGAACAGTGGCATGCAATCGTCAATGATCGTCGCGGCGAGACGCAATACGACCGCGATCTCGCGGTGTAAGCAACTGCTGCATCCGGCCAATGCCAACGTCTACTAAATGGGACAAACGACGATGAAGCGCATCGCACTCTTTCTGGTGACCAACATTGCAGTGCTGGTCGTCATTTCAGTTGTTGTGAATATTTTGGGTCTCGGCCGGATCGCTGATGCCAACGGGCTCAACCTCGGCGCGCTGCTCGCATTGTCGACTGTCATCGGCTTTACCGGCTCGATCATATCCTTGCTGATCTCCAAGCCGATGGCCAAGTGGCAAACCGGCGCCCACGTGATTACGCAGCCGGCAAACGCCGATGAGCGTTGGTTGCTTGAAACCGTGAACAAGCTGGCCACCCGCGCCGGCATCACGATGCCCGAGGTCGCCGTCTATGAAGGCGAGCCGAATGCATTTGCGACCGGTGCGTTCAAAAATTCCGCGCTCGTTGCCGTCTCGACTGGGCTCCTTCAGACCATGGGCCACGAGGAGGTGGAAGCCGTCCTCGCGCACGAGGTCGCCCACGTCGCCAATGGCGACATGGTCACCATGACGCTCATACAGGGCGTCGTAAACACGTTCGTGGTGTTCCTCTCCCGCATCGTGGGATACGTGGTCGACAAGCAGATCAACAAGGATGGCAACGGTCAGGGCATCGGCTATTTCGTCACCTCGATGGTCTGCCAGGTCGTGTTCGGTGTACTCGCATCGATGATCGTTGCTTGGTTCTCCCGCCACCGCGAGTTCCGCGCGGACGCAGGAGCGGCCAACTATATGGGCCAGCCCAACAGCATGATTAGCGCGCTGGCCAGCCTTGCGCGCGTTGAACCTGGCGAGTTGCCGAAATCTATCCAAGCTGCGGGAATCAACGACAAGCCCAGCCTCATGTCACTGTTCTCGACCCACCCGCCGATCGAGGCCCGCATCGCAGCCTTACAGCAGCTTCGTTCAGAACGCTGAGGCACCTTACTGGGCCTTGCTGAACGGTTACATGAGGCTGGGCTTCGACGGTCTTTCCATGCTCGCGCAGGACACGATGCAGCAGGACCCGTTCTCGGGCAATCTCTTCGTATTCAGGGGCAAGCGTGGAATCTCGGTGTGGCCCGGCCCGCAGAGCAACTGTTTTGACAACGAGCGCGCGCGGCGTCCGCCCAAAGCTTGCGGAGATCCGCCGCGTGTCGCAGCACCGGGGCGACCGTCCATATTCGATCAGCATTCCGCTAGCAACACCAAGAATTACCCCGGAGATCCCTTCCGGGCAGGCTTCAACTTTGGCATGACGCCATAGCCACGCACAAACGCGTCAACATGGTCGATCAGGAACGCGTCGATCTTTGCTGGATGCGTCATTGCGCCATTAAGCCCGTTCTGGTGCACGAAGAGCAATACGATGGGTGCCAGCAGAGCAAGCGCGGCGTGACGGGGACAGGTGGCCCGCATCTCGCCGCGCTCGATATGGTGTTGCAGCCGTGTCTGCGCCGCCTCGATGGTCGGCTCAAGAATATCGGTGAGGTAGGCGCAGGCAACCTTTGGCTCGGCCAAGCCTTCGGTCAAGCCAACCGAATGGAGCCGGTCCAGGCGG
>JANNSA010000161.1:0-3092 GCA_031402115.1 Hyphomicrobiaceae bacterium
TGGCCTCGGCATCGGCCTCGGCGATTTCGTCGGAGCCGATGCGCGCGGAGGTAACCTCTTCGAGCACCGCGTTGGCCTCGACAATGAAGGCGTCGCGCGCGCCCTCGATCTCCTTGAGCAGCTGCCCGGTCGCGGCCATCTTGAAGAGGTCGTTCTTCTCCTCGGGGAGCTGGCCGGTCTCAAGGGCCAGGCTCATCTGCTGGCCGGCGCGGTTGGCCAACTCGGTGTCCGGTCCATTCAGGGTGCGGCTGTCGGCCTTGATGCTGATGGGGGCGTAGTTCATGGCGTGTTTCCCTTCGGTCGGGCTTGAGGTATCTCGGTTTTGATGCGAGGGATTGCGGACGGCGCGCGCGTCCTGCATAGACGTTCGGATAGCGCGGACGAGGTATTGTCTCGGCGCGTTGGCGACAGCGACAACCTCGACGAAGATGCTGGGGGTGATCACCGTCGGCCCCTTCACTCGGCGAACTCGCGAGCAACATCGCGGGCAAATGCCGCCACCTGCTCGGCCTCATCGAAGGGGCACCCGAGCGGCCGCTCTCCACGCCGCGCCGCAGCGATCAGGTGGGCGCAGTGCAGCGCAACTCGATCGAGGAACTCGATGGCGTCACGACGCAGCGGGTGATTGCCCGTTGCAGGCTTCATTCTTTCGACTTGAACCGGTGTCATGATGTTCGACTCCTGGTAACCCCAGACGAGTCGAAGCTGCCCCAGGCCCGGGGGCAGAAAAATTTTGAACTTTAGCCAAAAGGGGTCGCGAGTTGTCGATCGCGAGCTTCCAGCGCAATGCCGATTGGCAGAAATTATTGCGCGCTAACGACGTCAATTTTCCGTGGATGGATCGGAGCGGGTCGCCAGGACGCGGGTGATGGAGTGTACGTGTGCAATTCCGATATGGGGATGCAGATCTTGCAAGTCGGTATCAGACGAGGAGCAGATCGCAAAGCCGCCCCGGACGAGGCTTTGCAACAACTCAGCATGGCTGCGCAACAACGGGCGAAAGCCAGGTTCATGCCCAAATAGGTCCTGCCGACGATCGTTGAATGACGATAGCACTAGGTGGCCCCCTCCGCACAGGCGTTCGGCCAGCAAAGCGACGAGATGCTCGGCGGACTGGTCATCTGGCATGCAATGCACCACGCCTGTGCATATGATGAGCTGAAACTGCCGTGGACAGGACCGCAAGAACGCTAGAGCCTCCGAATGAACCCATCGAACTCCCGCGACAGCGCCAAACAGTTCGTTGGCGTTGCGAAGGGCCGCGAGGGACCCATCGACCGCTAGAACATGGTGACCGAGGCGTGCGACATAAGCAGTGTTTTTGCCTTCGCCGCAGCCTATGTCGAGAGCCTCGACGGGCGATGCAAAACGAGCGCATGCCTCGACGACCTGTCGCGCGGGCGCAAGTCCCCACAGATTCGGACACCTCCGGTAGCCCTCGTCGTACCCAAAACCCAACGTCTCGCCCATCATGTTGCCAAACTCCGGGGAGAGATTGTCGAGGTGAACTTGCTTAACTCCATCGCGAGGGCGCGGCACGCGGCATCAGCCGCCTGGAAGTCCGCGAGGCGGCGGATGCTGCGCGTGGTTGGTAGGCGCTGCGTGCACTCGCGCGCTGCATGAACTAGGGCTTCGATCGAGGAGCTTCCAAAACTCTTGTATGGTTCACGCCCAGTGACGAGGCGTTGCACGGGATCGACAGCCGCCTCGGCTCCTTTGATCATGTCGAGCCAATACCGTGCGATGACACCTTGCAAGTCAGGAGAAAGCTCATAGAGGCCTCCAGGCACGTTATGGACTCTCAGAATAGCGGCCTGAAATGCGCCAGCAGCCATGAGCATCGTAGTCAGACATATGTAGGGTATTGGTACGGAGGCCGTGGTATTGTCAAAATTTATAGGATAGCCGGCCCTCATAACGATGCCCCGCCCGTCTAGAACAGAGATGCGGGGGGCGGGCCAATTGGAAATTTCGGTCGGCTGATCAGCGTCTTTGTATCTAAGTACGCTTTTGAACTCAACGTCCCCCGACGAACAACTCACAAAGTAAAGTTTTCGATTTGGCCTCATTAGCTTCAATAGCTTTGCCTTGTCCCATGTCTCGAATATGTCTCGCCCAGTGCAACCAAACAGGACATCTAGCTTTGCTAAGGCTAGGCGCTTCTGGTCATCGCGATCAAAGCCGTGGGCATTGTACCCTGGCGCATCACTCAGAAAATCAAGAAGCGGTTTTCCGAGTGTGCCGTCGGCCCCCAACACGCCCACATCTAGCGATCCCCGTCGAGCCGCCCCTTTGAATTGTCCTAATATGTCCTGACAGCGCTGTAGGGAGGCATGAACAATGAGGGGACTCTCAAACGTTTTCTTTGCCCAGCATTCTGCAACATTGACGATAGGAAATCGTGGCCTCTCGAGCTTAATCAAAGCTTCTATACCGCTGGTCGTCTCTTCCACGCCCGCAAGTCGTGATGCTCCATCTTCGTTGATGCCTTCATGAGCTCTGCAATGCAAATAGCCACCATCATCTAACAAAAGCCTCATCTCGCAATCTTTGGCATCTTGGCCGTCGTCTACCGCCAACGAGGCTTTCCACAGGCGATCCACGCGAGATTTGAAGAAGGAGTCCCACTCTGCCAGTGGAACCTTCGATGACTGATCAATGACCTCGACCTCGGCGGCTGCCAATCGGCGAGCCACAGTGTCCGATGTAGAATACGCTTTACCAAGAACGTGAATGTGCTTAGCCCCTGCTACGTAGCGGAGGTCGGCAATAAGGCGATAGTCGCATTCGATAAGGTGCTGCACTGCCACAACAGAATACGATAACCTGCCGCGCAGATCCCGAAGCTCAGCGTAAATTAGGTCTATAAGTATGTCCGGTTTGGTAAGAATCACAACCCTGGAGTAACGCGCGAGTACGTCACCAGCTTGCCCCCAGCTCTCCGCTTCCGAAACGATACTAAGGGAGGGATCAGAGGTATTCAAAAGTCTGGCGACAATGTCCGCGCCGTTGCTCCAATCGTCGCGGCTAAACAAGCACCAATTGATTCCCTCGGGGGTCCATCCAAATCGCATTTTATCAAAATTGTAATT
>JANNSA010000162.1:0-1791 GCA_031402115.1 Hyphomicrobiaceae bacterium
GACGGCAACAAGCTGACAGTGAACTTCGAAAAGGCCGGCGCCAAACGGGTCGTAGACAGCTTCCTCGAGAAACATTGACGGCCTCGACGTCACACCGGCGGTCGGTCGGAGACATTTAGAGGCGGCGTAATCGTCATATCGCCACCTCAACCTCACCTTGCCCCTCTCTCCACCCACCCAACGCTTTCACTGACTTACTTCACGTGATCAGCTTCGTGATTTCACGCCACACGTCTGGTCCGGCCTGAATGTCGGCCGATGGGGCGGCAAAGAAACTGCCTATCAGAACAAGATAGAGAATCTTTGCGCGCGTCTCAGCCGTGCCAGCATCGATCCCGCTCCCACGCAATAGACCCACCACATAGGCGAGACGCTCGGCGTCGATGCCCGCAACGATCCGGGCGACCCCAGCATCATGCTGCGCCCACGCCCGGATGGCCGTCTCCAGGCGGGCCGCCCTGGAATTGGACGTCGACACTTCAACAAGCCGGAACAGGCGCTGTTGCGGCGAACCGGTCTCTGCCTCGACCAGACGGATGATATCGCCGGTTGCCGTCCCACCCCACGCCTGCAGCATCGCCAAATGCAACGCTGGCCGGTCCTTGAAGTGCCAATAGAAGCTACCCTTGGTCACGCCGAGGCGCACTGCCAACGGCTCGACGCGAACGGCGTCGATGCCCTCGCGCGACAGCAGCGACAGCCCGGCGCGCACCCACGCTTCGGGACCGATCCGATGATCGGTGCCCGGCCTGGCGCGCTTCAAGATCGGGTTGGATTGCTGTTTCATCCACTGACCATACGGTAGCGTATTGACAAACACAATCTCACTCTTTAAGCATTTCACATACGGAAGCGTATGGTGGCCGTTCCAGTATTCGGGCAACCCGTCCTTCATCACGGAGTGGGCAAATGAGACGCCACAGCGTGTAGCCAGCAACCGATCAAAATCGTTCTGCTGCCATCTCAAATCGAAGCCATGGAGAAAAGTAATGTCTAAAGCTTATTGGATCGTCCGCGTCACCGTCCACGACCAGGACCGTTACCCCGAATATCTGGCGGCGGCACGACCCGCATTCGACGCCTTCGGCGCAAAGTTCATCGTGCGAGGGGGCGCGTTTGAAACGATGGAAGGCCACGCGCGCGAACGCAATGTCGTTGTCGAGTTCAAGGACCGAGCAACCGCAGTCGCTGGCTATCAGAGCATCGCGTATGAGCGCGCTAAGGCCATTCGCCAAAGTTGCGCCGAAGCCGACTTCATCATCATCGATGGCGCTGCATCCTAGCCGCACGCGTATGCGGTTATGCCGTCGGGCAAACAGGCGCGGAACCGTCTCAATCTCTGAGAAAATCAAGAGATCGGGCGGTTACCTGCAGAGCCACAGATTAACAGGAGCCGACCATGCGATTGCTACCGTTTCTGGCCGCAGGGATTCTTGCAACCCTGGCCACACTTCATCTCATCTACACGATCCATGATTTAGTCTGGGAGCCGCGGTATTTCAGCCCCCGCGACGCATCGCTGCTGGAGCCAATGCGAGCAACTCGCAATGCATTGACACCGACTGGACGCGACTACTGGTCAGCGCTCCTCGGATTTCATCTCAGCCATAGCATCGGTGTCCTGATGTTTGCCTTGGCAATCGTGCTCGCAGACACTCTCCAGATCGACTGGCTCAAGGTGCTGATCGTCTGTCTAGGCGCGCTCTACACGTGGATCGCATGGCGCTGCTGGTTCCATATCCCGCTGATCGGCTGCGCGTTGGCGACGATACTCATAATCGTCGGCTGGGT
>JANNSA010000163.1:0-11699 GCA_031402115.1 Hyphomicrobiaceae bacterium
CCGGGCGATCTCAATGCCTTCGTCGCGCAGCTTTTCGACGATCCGGTCATCGGACAGGACTGTGCTTGGGCGCTCGGTATCGATCATCGTGCGGATCCGATGACGCACGGATTCCGATGAGTGCGCCTCGCCGACACCAGCCGCAGCGATTGACGAAGTGAAAAAGTACTTCAGTTCAAAGATGCCCCGATTGGTCGCCATGTACTTGTTGGACGTGACACGCGAAACGGTCGACTCATGCATGCCGATGGCGTCGGCGACCGTTTTCAGATTGAGCGGCCGCATGTGCTGGATGCCATAAGCGAAGAACGCATCCTGCTGGCGAACGATCTCTTCGCTCACCTTCAGGATGGTACGGGCACGCTGGTCGAGACTCTTGACCAGCCAATTGGCAGTGTTCAGGCATTCCGACACAAAGGCTTTGTCCTGGGTTGAAGCCGAACGGCTGACAACGCCGACATAAGATTGGTTTATCAGCACCTTCGGAAGTGTGTCGGAGTTCAACTCGACGTGCCAGCTGCCGTCACGGCGTGGCCGGACAATGACGTCTGGCACCAGCGTCTGCACCATTGCCGAGCCGAACCGGAGGCCAGGCTTGGGGTCAAGGGTGCGCAGTTCGGCGATCATTTCGTTCAGTTCACCGGCATCGACGCCACAGGCGCGGCGCAAGGCTGGCAGATTATGCTGCGCCAGCAAGGGCAGATTGGCGAGCAGCGCGGCAATGACCGGATCGTAGCGATTGCGGTCCTTGAGCTGCAGCGCCATGCACTCGGCAAGATCGCGGGCGCAGACGCCGGCGGGATCGAAGGTCTGCAATGTGCCAAGCACGTCCGTGACCAGCGCCAGAGGCGCGCCAAGCCGTACGGCCAAGCCGTCCAGGTCGGCGCGCAGGTATCCAGCCTCGTCAACCAGATCAATCAGGTGCGCCGCGATCAGCCGTTTCACCGGATCGCTGATGGTCAGGCTCAACTGTTGATGCAGGTGGTCGGCGAGGCTCAGTTCGGATGCCAGATAGGCTTCCAGGTCAGCATGTTCATCGTCAAGCGGCCGAGCGCGGCTCGACAGGCTCGACCAATTGCTATCGCGTAGTCCGCCTGCGTCAGGCCCGAGATCAGCGCCGGAAAGATCGGAGCCTGCGCCGTCGGGATCGATGTTGGCATAATCGGTATCAAGGGTTGCAGCCGGATCAGCGGCGCCTTCGCCACCCTTCAGCCATGTGTCGCTGTCGCCCCTGTCGCTGTCAAAGGCATCGTCAGATGAGGCTTCCTGGTCCGGCGCGGCAGGCGCGGGCGCCTCAAAGTTATCGGCCGCTGCATCCTCGCGCTCAAGCAGCGGGTTTCGCTCAAGCTCGGCGTCGACATAGGCTGTCAGTTCCATGTTCGACAACTGCAGCAGCTTGATCGCCTGCTGCAATTGCGGCGTCATGACCAGCGCCTGGCCCTGACGGATGTCGAGCTTGAATGAAAGTCCCATGCCAATCAGCCTCGAAGTATTCCCCTTTTGTGATCCTTATACCGATACGATTACGGACGACTTAAAGCTTCATGTCGCCAAGATAAACGCGTCGCACATCTGGATCATTGATGACTTCTTCTGGCGTACCTTGTGTCAAAACGTGACCATCGTAAATGATATACGCACGATCAATGAGATTGAGCGTCTCGCGCACATTGTGGTCGGTGATCAATACTCCGATGCCACGCTGAGTCAGATGCTGCACCAGAAGTTGAATGTCGCCGACCGCAATAGGATCAATACCGGCGAACGGCTCGTCGAGCAGGATAAAGGACGGCCGCGACGCCAGCGCCCGGGCGATCTCGCACCGCCGCCGCTCACCACCAGAAAGCGCAATCGAGGGCGATTTGCGCAGCCGCGTGATGCGGAACTCTTCCAAGAGACTGTCCAGCTGTTCCTTGCGCTTCTTGCGATTGGGCTCGACCAATTCGAGCACGGCCATAATGTTCTGTTCGACCGTCAGCCCGCGGAAAATGGAGGTTTCCTGGGGCAGATAGCCGATACCGAGCCGGGCGCGCCGGTACATCGGCAGCCGCGTCGCGTCATTGCCATCGATCAGGATCTTGCCGTCATCAGCCGGGATCAGCCCTGTGATCATGTAGAATACCGTGGTCTTGCCCGCGCCATTGGGCCCCAGCAGGCCAACGGCCTCGCCGCGCCGGACTGCCAAGCTGACACCCTTGACAACTTCGCGGCGGCCAAACGACTTCTTGACGCCGCGCGCCGTCAGCCAACCTTCGCCAGCGAAAGCTTCGCCATTGGCATCGGTCGAAACATAGGGGTTGGCAGCATGGCCATCGCCAGGCTGCTGCTGGTAACTCCGCTCCAAGTCGAGAGGTTCGTCGTCGCGGTCGAAGTCCTGGTTGTCCATCGCCGGTGGCTGGCGCTGATTGGCGAACTGGTGCGGTTGCGGCGCGCGTGCCGGTTCACTCCGCCGGCCATCCTGGCGTGGCGGTTGCGTGCGCGGTGGCGCAGTGCGTGCGGCTTGCCTTTGCGGCGCGCCAGCACGCCGCCTGGGCTCGGCCGGGCGCCCGGAACCAAACATCTTCCACAAGGCGGCTTTTCGTCCTTCACGGTTCCGGAGTCGCCGGCGCAGTCTTGACCGGCTTCTTGACGGCTTTGGTCTTGCTTGTTTGCGGCTTTCGTATGGGTTCGCTGGCGGCGGCGGCGGACGGCGGCGGGCTGGCCAAAGCTTCGCCGTCATTGAGCATTCTAGCGCCATCCTGCGTGATCAGCATCCGGATGCGGCCTGATTTGGGTTTGGCTGTGCCATCGGCGGCAACGGCGCCCTCACCAGCGGCTTTTGGCTGGGCACCAACAAAGCGCGTTTCACCATTAGCCAGATCGATCACCAGCTTGTCGCCCTTGATGACGTTCTGACCGCGCGTGACGACGACGTTGCCATCGACGGTGATCAGACTTGAGCCGGCCTCGTAGACCATGTGGTCGCCCGTTACGATCTGGTTGTTCGGCGCCTTCACGGACACGCGCTGCCTGGCCACCATGCGCTGCAGACGCGAGGCGCCGGTGGCGGCACCGTCCTTGCCCGCGACGTAGGCCAATTCGAGCTCGCCCGCCTTGATCTGCTGGTCGCCGCGTTGCGCATTGACGTTGCCGCGAAACACTGCGAGGCCGCGATCGTCGTAGATGTCGAGCTGATCGGCTTCGACATCAACAGGCCCTGAGCCCGATCCAAGACCTGGATCGTTGGCTTTGACGCTTGGCTTGGCTGGCTCGTCCGCTTCGCCTGCTTGCTCGAAATGGCCGATGACGCGCCCTGGCCCCGACACCCGCGTATGCCGCGCAGCAATGGCGATATCGATGCGGCCCCCAGTCAGAAGGTTCGGGCCTTGGGTCACGCTGACATTGCCGATCAAGGCGAGGGTGCCCTTGGGCCGGTCATAGATCAGCCGGTCTGCGGTCGCGTTGCGCCCATCCTTGGCCTCCAGCTGCACGCCAGCAATAACTTCCATTCTGGCGATATCGGCTGGTGCGCTGCCCATGGTCGCCGGTGTCGCCGCACCCTCTCCCTGGCCCTCGCGCGCTTGATAAGTGACGATCATCGCATCGCCCATCAGCCGCGCATCAGGCCGGGCAGCCACGACGCCGCCTGTAAATGTCGCAGTCTTCTCGGCATCGCGGATTTCGAGCCGGGCCGCTGTGATATCAATTGGTCCCGACTGCTGGCCAAGTGCGGCGAAAGCATCGGCGTTGCGCTTCTCCGGCTGCGGCGACGGTGTCGGTGGCGTACCAGTGCCGACTAGCCGGGCAACCACATTCGAGCGAAATACAACCTGTCTGGCGTTGGAATCAATATCCAGCCCGGTCGCCTGGACCCGGCCTGTCGGCATAGTTATGACAACCGGGCTATCGGACCTCATGAGCTTACTGGCGAAATCAACGTCAGCGGTCGCGAGCTTGACTGTCATACCTGCCGATGACTGGACGACGATGCCGTCAGTCATTGTCATGGTTTGCGCCTTTACCCGCATGGTGCCGGCCTTGGCGGCTAGAGTGACCCAGCTCTTGTCGAGCTGCGTCACTTTGGCCTGAAGCTTCTCAAGTCCGACATCATCAGCCGTGCCCAAGCCTAGTGTGGCGGTGGTTTTCTTGCCAGACAGTCCGAAGCTCTGTGTCGCCGTAGCAGCGCTGACCTCATAAAATGCCTTGTCGGCCGTATAGCCGTTGAAGCTTGGCCGCTGCATCTTGAGGTTGTTGTCGACGAGCGACACGCTTTCGATTGCAACGACGGGCCCACCAGGGAACGGCTCAATCTTGATCTTGCTTGGGATAGCGTACAGTCCAAGCGAGCCGAGCGCCAGCATCGGCGCCATCAGCTTGAACAGCCGTACCCAGACCGTATGCCGCCTGGCACGCGCATAGGCGCGGCGGCGCTCATCCGGACTGGCGCCCAACGCCAGCGCCGCCGTCGACTGACGGCGCGCCGACGGCGCATGCTGGGAAGAGGGCACGGCTAGGGACATAACGACTATCTTATCCAGCTCCTGACGCGCTGTCTTGAACCGCCGCAGCTGGCAGTTCGCGCGTTTTACAGCAGTGGCCACTGATCGTGGTGGCAATAGGGTTGGACGATTGCTCCCGCTGCCTGTGCCTTTATCGGTGCTCAGCCCTGTGAACAACGCCACGAAGCGGCGTGACAAGCGCCCAGAACTGAGCCGTCATTGCGCCGTTGACGCATCATGCCGGGTTCGTGACGCCAGTCAGGAAATCATCATAAGACGCAATCTTGCCAGAGGCGATGCCGAGGCGACGGGGTTCTGTGATGACGGCGGTCGACCAGGGACGCTGACCGTCAATTCGAGTGCACGGCCAGATGTAGTTGCGCCAGTTGCTTGCCATTGAGCGGCTGTAGAAGCCGTTTGGCGTCGGGAACTGACTCAACTGGTCGCCGCGCCGCAACAACTCGATCAGCTCAAGCGGCGCTTCTTCTTCGGTCGCGATTTCTATCGCGGCGCGAAGCGTGTCGTCGTCAACCACTAGCATGAACACGGGCGTGCCGTCGGACTTCAATCCCAGCACACCTGGCGGTTCCGTCAGGACGCAATGCTCAACCAACTGATGCTGCTCGCAAACCGCCGCGAATGCCGCGTCGATCAACGCGTCGCCAGCGAACGGCGCGGCCAACGCCAGCACGGATTTGAGCGTGGCGGTCTGGCGCGTGAAGAATTCAACCTGCAATTGCTCGATCTTGCGCGTCAGCACCGCCGCGAGTTCCGGCTCGTGTTTCATGAAGAAGCCATCAATGATACCGGCATTGAAGGCGTCGATCGCCGTACGCTCGTCGGCACGGCCCGTGAGCATCAGCCGGCGCAGGGGTAGGGTCTGGATGCGCTTCAGGAACTCGATGCCGGACATGCCGGGCATCGCGAAGTCGACAACTGCGACGGTTGGCAGGGCAAAGCGGGCCGGATTGGTGAACAGCGCCGACAACTGCGCGGTCTTCAGTTGCAGCACGGCATCGCCTGGCTCGAAGTCGACCGGATCAATCGCACCGTGTGCCGCTGACAGGTAGCATGGTGGCTGCCAGGCTTGCGGCGGGATCGCGTCGATCATCGCCAGCGCTTCACCCGGCCGTTGGAAACTCCGGCAATTGAAGCTGTCACCGAAATAGAACTTGAAGCTCTGCAGGAACGACGCGTCGTCGTCGACGAGCACTACGGAGGTTGGGTGGCTGTAGGGCAACATGGATATCGCATATCTCCGGCTGGAACTGAGCTTCGGCAAATAGGAGTGACAGGCAAGTGCAGAACGAAGGCAATGCAGCCGGATCATGCGGCAATAGCCGCCGCCCATCCGGCGAGTGTAGAGATGCCCCGACCTTGGCGGGTAGCCCGGCTTGCAAATCAAGCGATCGGAAACGATGGACCGATTGCAGACGACGGCAACCGGGCGTTGCGTGAATTGAACCCTCTCAGTAGTGCGTCGCTGTTTCCTTACGCGTAGCCTGGGCAGGTGCCTAGCTCGCGCGTTGCTTTGTTCAGGCGGATGCACTGTAGACTGGCGTAACCGGCAATCCAGATCGGCGAACCGCTAAAATGATACGAAGTAGCTGACTTTCGCTTCCTCAAGCGCCACTCGCGGAGCCAACCATGGCTGACCGGCCCCTTCCTATCCTGGCGCCATTGCGGTGGCTCACCAGTACTTTCCGTCACCTGACAACTGCATTCGTTGCCTACCACGCGCATGCGCCCTTCCGCATCCGGGCGATCGCCTGGCTTGGCGCTGTCAGCTTGCCGCTGTACTACTTCGTCTGGGTTTATGTGTTTCCACAGCCCTATGAGAACATGCCGCTGAGGCTGGCGGGCAGCGCGCTTTGTGTCGGCCTAGCCCTGTCACCGCGCTGGCCGCGGTCCTTGCAGCGCTTCTATTACCCCTATGTCTATGCCGTGCTGGTGTTGGTGTTACCAACGTTCTTCACCTTCATGCTGCTGATGAACCAGATGAGCGTCGCCTGGCAAATGTCAGTGATCGTGGCTCTGCTGTTCGCTGCCCTACTGTTCGATACGCTCAACACCGTGATTGCCGTCTTTCTCGGCGTTGGCCTTGGTATCCTGGCCTTTGTAATCGTGCATCCGGGAGCGGCGCCGACCTGGACGCAATTGGAGAACGTGCCGGTGCTGCTGTTTACGCTGGCTGCCATTCGCATCCTGCTGAGCTTCAACGACCGGTTCGTGGCGGAGGAAAAGATGCGCGCCGCCCGCACTTTGGCGGGTCACATTGCGCACGAAATGCGTACGCCGCTGCTCGGTATTCAGCTTGATGCCAGCAAGGCGCGACTCTACATGCCGTCATTGGTTGACGCCCTGCGTTATGCCCGTGCCCATGGCTGGCAAGGTCCGGTGCTGCGGCCGGCACAGATGGACTTGCTCGGACAGAGCATGGACCGCATCCGCGAGCACGCGACCTCAGCCGGGTTGATCGTCGACATGCTGCTGTTCAACGCCCGCCACGACACGATTGATCGCAAAGGCATGCGCCCGATCGCCATTGGGCGGGTACTGACGACGGCGGTGGAGCGCTACCACTTCCGGCCGGGCGAGCGCGACAAGGTGGTGGTGACGATCGCGCACGATTTTTCAGTGCTCGGTTCCGAAGTGATGCTGATCCACGTCTTCTTCAATCTCTTGAAGAACTCCCTGCGCGCCGTGGAACCGTATCCGGATGGCCGCGTGGACGTGCGTGTTGATGGCGCTGGCGGTCAAGCCGGGCGGATGGGCAGCATCATCATCCGCGATACCGGCGCCGGCATTTCCGCAGAACTACTGCCCGACCTGTTCACGGCGTTTCGGACCACGTCAGAAGCCGGCACCGGATCGGGTCTCGGCCTCGCCTTTTGTAAACTTGCTGTGGAAAGCAGCGGCGGCAGCATTTTCGCCCGATCGCCGGCTGGCCAGGGCGCTAGCTTTGTGATGACGTTGCCGATGGTGGCTCCGGATGGACCCGGCAGCGCCGATCAAACGAACCTGCCGCCAGAAACCGCACGGCCTGCCATGGCGTCGAGTACCGGCAGCCCGGCCATCAACTAGCAACGCAACGGCTAGCCCTGTTCCGTTGCCGTCGCGCCAACGCTAGCGCGAGTTCGTACCGGCGCTCACCCTCGCTTACTTGACTTCAGTCGCCGCAGGCACCGACAATGTTCGGGCCACCTTCACACAGGCACCCGGTCAACTCTGGCAAAAGGGAAAGTAGCGAGAGTTGCCCGGAAGGTTGATAGTCTGTCACGGTGCTTGTCGCTGAGCCATCGTACCGCTTGGTGTTCGGCCTGCCCCGCTAGAGAGCATGGCACCCTTGCAGCCTTTGACCTTGGAGCCGGTCGGGGACTGCGACTAAACTGCATACAGCATCCATCCCGCCAGCGAGCATCCCCGCCATGTCCTATGATCTGATCGTAATCGGCACCGGTCCCGGTGGCTATGTCTGTGCCATCCGTGCGGCGCAGCTTGGGCTCAAGGTTGCAGTGGTCGAGAAGCGCGGCGCGCATGGCGGCACCTGCTTGAATGTCGGCTGCATTCCGTCGAAGGCGCTGCTGCATGCTTCCGAGTTGTATGAGGAGGCCGGGCATGGCTTCGCGGCAATGGGCATTCAGGTGACGCCGGCATTGGACTTGGCCAGGATGCAGGCGTTCAAGGACGAGGGCGTCAAGGGCAACGTTCAGGGCGTCGATTACCTGCTCAAGAAGAACAAGATTGACAGTATCAGTGGTACCGGTCGCATCGTCGCGGCGGGCAAAATTGAAGTGACACCGTCAAATGGCGCGGCGGCGAGCTGGCTCGAAGGCAAGGCGATCATCATCGCCACCGGTTCCGATGTGGCACCATTGAAAGGTGTGACAATCGATGAAAAGCGCATTGTGTCGTCAACCGGCGCGCTGACCCTTGACCGGGTGCCGGGTCGCCTGCTGGTGGTCGGCGGCGGCGTCATCGGGCTGGAACTGGGTTCGGTCTGGCGGCGGCTCGGCTCGACTGTCACGGTGGTGGAATATCTCGACCGTATCGTGCCCGGCATGGACCTTGAGATCGGCAAACAGTTCCAGCGCATTCTGGCCAAGCAAGGCGTGCAGTTCAAGCTGTCAGCCAAGGTCACAGGCGTCACCGAACAGGGCAACGCGCTGGCCGTGACGGTTGAGCCCGCAGCTGGCGGCGCGGCTGAAACCCTGGCAGCCGACGTGGTCCTGGTGGCAATTGGCCGGGTGCCCTATACGGCAGGACTTGGCCTTACTGAAGCCGGCGTCGAACTCGACAGCCGCGGCCGTGTGATCGTCGACGCGCACTACCAGACCAACGTTGCTGGCATCTTTGCGATTGGCGACGTCATCGCCGGACCGATGCTGGCACATAAGGCGGAAGACGAAGGCGTGGCGCTGGCCGAAATCCTGGCGGGTCAGGCCGGCCACGTGAACTACGGGGTCATACCAAACGTCGTCTACACCTATCCGGAAGTCGCCTCCGTCGGCTTGACGGAAGAGGAACTGAAGGCCAAGGGCGTCGCCTATGCAGTCGGCAAGTTCCCCTTCACGGCCAATGGCCGCGCCAAGGTCAACCGAACTACGGATGGCATGGTCAAGGTGCTGGCTGACACCGCGACCGATCGTGTACTCGGCGTGCATATCGTTGGCCCCGACGCCGGCACACTGATCGCCGAGGCCGCGATATTGATGGAGTTCGGTGGTTCGGCCGAAGACATGGCGCGGACGTGTCATGCCCACCCGACATTGGCCGAGGCGATGAAGGAAGCCGCGCTCGCTGTGGCTGGCCGGGCGCTGCATATGTGATGGCCTGAAGTCGAACGGCCGAAGAGTTCTCAACCAAAGGAGATTGGCATGATGTGGTTGCGCGGATTGGTTATCCGAATTGTGGAAGTCATGGCCTATGTCGGCATCCTGGCGACAGCTCTAGCGGGCGGCTTGTTCGGCAATACCGAGATGGGACAGCAGATGCTGGCAGCGCAATCTGAATTGCCAATCGCCATCACCGGCGAAGGCATGGGGCCGATCGTCGGCACGCTGCTGGGCTTCGTCAGCGGCGCCATCACCTTTGGCCTGATCCTGACGCTGATCGATATTCGTGAACAACTGCGCCGCGGCCGCGATGGACTGAGATGAAATCTGGACGTGAATGATGGCTGATGACGGGCGCCAGACCTTGAGCGAGAATCTCGCCCCCGCTTTGGGGCCGGGTCAGCGCCGTGGTGACAACCCGCTATTGGGTATTGTCCTGATCTTGATTGGCCTCAGCTTTATTCCGCTGATGGACGGCATCGCCAAGCTGCTCGGCAAGGAGATTAACCCGATCCAACTGGTGTGGCTGCGCTATGGCGTGCAGTTACTGATTTGCCTGCCGATTGCTGCCCTATGCTATCCGCGCCAGCTGCTGCGGCCAGCGGCGCCTGGGCTGCAACTCTTGCGCGGCCTGCTGGGCCTGGGTGCCGCCGGGTTCTTCTTTCAGTCTGTAACGACGCTGCCACTTGCCGACGCATTGGCGGTTTCGTTTGTGTACCCGTTCATCATCACCGCCCTGTCGCCGCTGGTGCTTGGCGAACGCGTCGGACCCTGGCGGTGGGCCGCGGTCATGCTGGGCTTTGTTGGCGTGCTGATCATCATCCAGCCGGGCGTTACGGACCTGTCGCCTGGCATCATGTTCGCTTTGGCGGCGGGTACCTGCTACGCCACCATCATCCTGATTACGCGGCGCGTCGCTGGCACCGATCCTGCCGTGGTGACACTGACATTGACGGCGCTGACCGCCTTTCTTGCTGTCGCCGCGCTCCAACCCGGCGTCTGGCAATGGCCAACGCAGAATCAGTGGCTGCTGGTCATCGCTGCTGGCATTACGGGCACGTTCTGTCAGTTGCTGATCATCTTCGCGCATGAAAAAGCCACCGCTTCCTCCCTGGCGCCGTTTGCTTACGTCGAGGTCATCTCGGCGGTGTTCCTCGGCTGGCTGTTGTTCGGCGACTGGCCGGTGCTGACAACCTGGATCGGCATCGCGGTGGTGGTCGCGGCCGGGCTGGTAATCGCCTGGCGTGAGGCGGTACGGCGATCGCCGGCGCCTGCTAAAAACCGGTCATGACAGCGAGCCTGGTGCCGTCGATGAAGCGGGTGTAGCGGAACGGCGTCGGATCGACAATTGGCCGAGCGCCGCTGACCAGATCGGCCATCAGCCGGCCGGCGCCGGGGCCGATGCCAAAGCCATGGCCGGAAAAGCCGGTGGCAAGGAACAATCCGGGTAGTTTCTCGACTTCGTCGATGACGGGCACGGCATCCGGCGTGACGTCGATCAAGCCAGCCCACTTTTCGATGATCGGCGCTTCGCGAAAGCGCGGGAACGTTGCCTTCAGTTCCGTCTCGGCGCGATCGAGGATGCTGGCGACGGGCTTTGGATCGAGCACACGCGTGCTTTCGAACGGGCTCACTTCCTCAAGCTGCCAATGGCTGGGCGTCGTCGCCTCGGTCAGGAAGCGCTGTCCAAGGCGCAGTTGCAGATTGCGCCATTCGTGCAAGAGTGTTGGCCAATAGTGCGCCAGTAACCGGAAGCTGTCGGGCACAATATCCGCGACACTCAAATTGAGATGCGAGACTGTGTAGCCGCCATCCAGACGCTTGCGCGCAGCGAAGCCGCCGCCGGCGAACGTCAGCTCGTGACCGAGATCAAGTGGCCCCGTGCGCATCACTGAATTGACAACCTTGAGCTGCGGCAGGAACACGTCATGATTGCCGCAGAACAGCCGCGACCAGGCGCCGCCCGCCAACACCACGCTGTTGCACAAGATCGGTCCCTTCTCCGTGACGACGCCGCACACCCGGCCGCCGCGCGTCTCGATGCCGCGCACCGCGCATTGGTTGTGGATCGTCGCGCCTTTGCGCTGTGCCGCCCGTGCCAACGCTGGCGCCGCCATTTGCGGTTCGGCGCGGCCATCGCTGGGCGTGAACATGCCGCCAGCCCAGACCTTGGCAGAACCCGGCACCAGTTCATCGACGCCACGGCTCGACAGCAAGTGCGAATCAAGCTGATAGCCCTTGGCCTGCTCGATGAAGGCCTCATGTCCGGCCATCTCGGCCTCGCTCTCGGCCATGTACAGAATGCCGCACTGCTTGAAGCCGGTCGCTTCGCCGAGGCGCTGGTCGAGCGTGCGCCAGGTCTTGAGACTCTCAACGATCAATGGCA
>JANNSA010000164.1:0-2256 GCA_031402115.1 Hyphomicrobiaceae bacterium
AATCTACGCGGACATCCGCTCTGTTGTCGCCACCGGCCGCCTCAACGGCCGGAGCCCGCTCGATGCCATCCGAGCCGCCCTCGCCGCACCAACCGGCGACGCTACCGCTTGATCAGCGGACGGTGAGGGGTGAGTAATTACTCGTCATGCCTTGGAGCAATCTCGGCGGCAGTTCTCCCGACCTCGCTCGATGCCATATATTGGCAGTACTGTGCGGCATCGAGAAGGAAACCGCAAACAACTTACGGCCAGCACGCGACAGTGCATTGAATCTGACTTGACACCATACCGACTAGACGGTATAGTCTGGTTATGGCCACCCAATCACACCACAGCTCTAAGACCAAGCTCCTGAACGCGGCGCTCAATGTCATTCGCGCAAAGGGCTACGCGGCGACGACCGTTGACGACATCTGCCATGCCGCGAGCGTCACGAAGGGGAGCTTCTTCCATCACTTCAAAAGCAAGGACGATCTGGCGCTGTCGGCCGCTGCCTTCTGGGGAGAAATGACGGAAGGCTTCTTTGCGTCTGCGCCGTACCAGCAATTGCAAGACCCCTTGGCGCGCCTTCTGGGCTACGTCGATCTTCGCGGTGAGATTTTGCAAGGCGAGTTGCCCGACTACACCTGTCTGCTTGGCACGCTGGTGCAGGAGACCTACGCGACACACCCCGATATCCGCGCGGCCTGCGACAAGGGCATGTCAACGCACGTGGCGATCCTGGTGCGCGATATAGAGGCCGCGAAGAACCTCTATGCGCCGGATGCGCCGTGGAAGGCGGAAAGCGTTGGCTATTTCATTCAATCGATTTTGCAGGGTGCATTCATTTTCGCCAAGGCAAAACAAGGCCCAGAGGTCGTGCGCGAAAGTCTCGCGCATTTGCGGCGATACCTGGAGCTTCTCTTCAGCCAGCCGCACAACACAAAACGAAAGGAAGTACCATGACTTCGAAGATTACCGTCGAAACCAAAATCGCCGCACCTGTTGACCAGGTTTGGCTTGCTTGGAACACGCCAGCCGATATCGAACAGTGGAACGCTGCATCCGATGATTGGCACACGACGAAATCCGCCGTCGATTTACGCGTTGGCGGGGAGTTCTCGTCGCGCATGGAAGCGAAGGACGGTAGCATGGGGTTTGATTTTGCTGGCACCTACACAAAGGTTGTCGAGCACAACCTAATTGAGAGCACCTTTGGCGGCAGGGTGCTGCTGGTCGAGTTCATCCCGGGTGCCGATGGCGTGACGGTCCGTGAGACGTTCGACGCGGAGACAACCCATTCAGTGGAACAACAGCGCGGCGGCTGGCAGTCGATTTTGAACAACTTCAAGAAGCACGTTGAGGAAAAGCGGCTCGCCCAGCCGGTTTGACGTTCCGCTAGTCAGCCGGAAAGTCGGCGACTCTTGGTCCGGTCTGGCATCGGACCAAGAGGCAGTAATGGGTAAAGTGCAGCTCTTCGCCACGAGGTCTCCGCCGCCGGGCCGGGAGTCACTCTGGCGCGTTGCACACCGCTTCGATGTTGACGCCGTCGGGATCATGTACGAAGCCCGCGTAATAGTTCCCGCGATAGCGCCGAATGCCAGGTGCGCCATTAGAGGCTAGCCCTGAGCTCGTTACTGCTCACCGGCGTCGCCCCCGGGAGCGATGACGCACATCTTTGACCAGACCATCAACAAGCGCCCGCAGGACGCGGCGCCAGTCGTCCGGGTTTGCGCCTCGCTCGATGGCGAGAGCCGCCCTGTCGTAGGCCGCTCCCAGCAGATCGGCTGCGGCGTCAACCGGCAAGGACTGGATTGCGCCAGCGCTCATGGCTGTCGCAAGACCTTCGCGCAACGTGCGGCCACCATGGGCTGCATCGATCTCATTCCATATGTCGCTACCTAGGACAGCCGGCGCTTCGATGAGCAGCAGCCGTGTGCGCCCGCGCTTGGCCATGGCTGCGAGATAGGTTTCACCACCCACGATCAGTGCCTCGATGGGTGTGAAATCGCCCGTGGCCGCCTGCTCGATCTCGCCAGCTACCGCCTGTGACTCGGCCTCCGCAACGGCCCTGAACAGCGCCTGTTTGTCGGCAAAATGATGGTAGAGCGCGCCACGTGTGACGGCGGCCGCTGCGACCACCTCCGGTGTGCCGGCCCCCGCATAGGTGCGCGCGACGAACAGCGATCTTGCCGCCTCGATCAATGCCTGGCGCGTTTTAGCCGAGCGCTCTTCATTGCTTCGATGCTTCTCCACTTGCATGCATGCAGCCTGTAT
>JANNSA010000165.1:0-4959 GCA_031402115.1 Hyphomicrobiaceae bacterium
CTCCACCCGTGGCTACAATCTCCGGCCCCTACGGGGCCGACGGATCGATTGATCGTTCCTGGTCAGTGAAGCCTTGTGCAAAGGTTGGCCTCGATGTCGCCTTCGCGTCGATCGCGCCACCGCCATTTCGCTCATGGCCCGCAGTGATCCCAAAGCGGACGCCACTGCCGCTGGTGTCACCCGGCGCCGGCCCCGAAGGGGCCTTCAGGCTTGTAGCCACGGGTGAAGCGCAGCGGAACCCGTGGGAAGGTTACGTTCGTATCCGCCCCGGAGGGGCGGCGGAATGGTAGCGATCTCGTTGACGATCAATCAAAGACGTACGTCTCATCGAACTCCATGCCGTGAGCGCGCAGAATACGCAGCAGCTCGGGCTTGAGCGCTATGCGGCTGCCTTTCGCGATAATGAGATCACCGTAGCGGTTCTGCCTGAGCTGACGGCGAACGATCCCTCGACCTGAGTATGCAGCGATACTTCGCCGGGCTGAATGGTCCGCTCCGCCCACAAGCCATCGCCTGCGATTGCCCCGGCGGCGCGTCTCGGCTACCTCCGTCCGCATGACCTCACACCCTTCTCCGATCCTCTGCGGCATCGACTTTGGCACGTCCAACTCCACCATCGCGATCGTGCGTGACGGGGTCACCCGATTGGTGCCGGTGGAGGACAGCCACACCACGCTGCCGAGCGCGATTTTCTATCCGTCAGCAGGCGAGACGCCGCTTTACGGCCGGGCCGCGATCGCCGGCTATGTCGCGGGCGAGCCAGGGCGGCTGTTGCGCTCGCTGAAGTCGATTCTTGGCTCCGACCTGATCACCAGCCGTACGGCGGTGGGCGCCAGCAGCCTGTCGTTCGAGAGCATCCTGGTGGGCTTCGTGGCGCACCTGAAGGCGCGCGCCGAGGCGTTCGCCGGTGGGCCGCTGACCTCGGTGGTGATGGGCCGGCCGGTGCATTTTGTCGACGGCAATGCAGCGTCCGACGCGCGCGCCGAGAAAAAGCTTGGCGACATCGCGCGGGCCGCCGGATTCTCCAAGGTGGTGTTTCAGTTCGAACCGATCGCCGCCGCGCTGGCGTTCGAGAGCACGTTGACTTCTGACGAATTGGTGCTGGTGGCGGATCTCGGCGGCGGCACGTCGGACTTTTCGGTGGTCGAGGTCGGCCCCGCCAAGCGCGACCGCATCGACCGGGCCGGTGACATCCTGGCCAACGGCGGCGTGCGCATCGGCGGCACGAACCTCGACATGCGCCTGAGCTTGGCCGCCGTCATGCCCCAGTTCGGCTCGCGCGCCAAAACCCGCACCGGCGGCGAGCTGCCGCGCTGGCCGTTCGTCGATCTGGCGACCTGGCACATGATCCACCGGCTGGACGCCCCCAAGCCGCTGGCGTTCCTCAAGGAAATTCTCGACGACTGCGCCGAGCCGGAGCAGTTCCAGCGGCTGGTGGAGATTGTCAAACGCCGCGACGGCCACCGGCTGGCCGGCCTGGTGGAGACCGCCAAGATCGGCCTGACAGCCGAGCAAGCCTTTATCATGGACCTTCGCGACCTGGTGCCAGGCCTGCGCATCCGGGCGACGCGCGGCTTGTTCGAGCGTGCCATCGCCGTCGATCTCGGCCGGCTAGCCGGTACCGTGCGCGCCACCCTGGCTGCCTCGGGGCGGCCGGACGCCGCGGTCACCGCGCTGTTCCTGACTGGCGGCACGTCGGCGGTACCCGGCGTCCGCCGTTTGCTCAACGAGGTGCTGCCAGCCGCCAAAGCCGTGGAAGGCGACCTGTTCAACAGCGTCGGGTTCGGCCTGGCGCTGGAGGCCAAGCGGCGGTTTGCGGGTGGGTTATAGGCAGTCGGCAGGAGGCGGCCTTGGCGGCGCGCCCGCGAGGGGCGTGGCCTTGCTGGCTTCACGGCTTGGCGGGCAACAACTCAGCGCCAGCCACGGCAAGCTTCTTGCTCAGGGTTGTGTTGGTCAGCCATTGATCGTCCAGCGGCACGGAGTTGCGGCGCGTTGCGACAAATCCGCGTTTCTGAAAGAACGGCGCCGTCGTCTCGCAGGCATCGACCGTGATCTCGGCGGCGCCGCGCGCCTTGGCGACCCGCTCCAGGGCGTCGCACAGCGTCGTGCCGATGCCCTGATGCACCTGGAAGGGGTGGACAAACAGCAGATCGATGACAGCATTGTCCTTGAGCGAGGCAAACCCCGCATAGTCGCCGTCGATCTGCACCACCAGTGTCAGCATCGACCCGAGCCGCGCGGCAAAGGCCGGCGCGTCAGCCGCTGTCGCCGCCCACGCGGCCCGCTCGTCCTCGGTGTAATCGTCTTGCGTCAGTTCCTCGATCGACTGCGCGAACAGCTCGCGCAGCGCCATCGTGTCCGCCGGCATGAACGGACGCAGCGGAAATTGCAGTTTGTCACTTGCATCGTTCATATTAGGTCTCACCGTCGTCGAATTTAGAGTTTCACTCAGCCCACATCCAGCATCACCTGTCCGGCCTCAACCTTCACCGCATAGGTCTTCAAGTTGACGCAGACGGGTGCGCCCTTGGCTTCGCCGGTGCGGTAGTCGAAGCGGCCGTTGTGCTTAGGGCACTCGACGATGTGGTCCATCACCAGGCCGTCGGCAAGATGCACCTTCTCGTGCGTACACAAGCCATCGGTGGCGTAGTATTGGTCGTCGGGTGAGCGGTAGATGGCGAAGGTGCGGCCGTCATGGTCGAAGCGCATCAGGTCTTCTTCGTCGATGGCACCGGCGGCGCAGGCGGCTACCCAGTTCGGCATGGAGTTTGGTCCTCGGGGCTTGCGGCGATTGTTGCCTACTCAGCTGGTTGCAACATTGGCTTGGCGGTTGATGGCAGCACGCGCTTGACGTGCCAGGCCGGCTCCGTGATCTGACGCAGCACCGCCGGGAAAATTTCCTTGTAGGCGCTCCACATCCCCGGGAAAGGCGGCGGCATGTCGCTCTTGAGCTCCTCGTGCAGGGCCGGGAGCGCGTGATACGGCACCATCGGGAACATGTGATGCTCGATGTGGTAGTTCATGTTCCAGTATAGGAAGCGCGACACCGGGTTCATGTAAACCGTGCGGGTGTTGAGGCGGTGGTCGAGCACGTCCTCGGCGAGCCCGGCGTGCTGCGTCAAGCCATAGACCAGCACCATAAAGCCACCGTAGAAAGTCGGCAGTCCAAGCAGCATCGCCGGCAAGATTGTGCCGATCCAGAAGCAGGTGGCGATCGTTGCGGCAAAGATTGCCACCCATAGCCGGGCGATGGCGTAAACCTTCCAGCGCTCCATCTCAGGGATAAAGGTCGCCTCGTCGTCGAGCAGCTGGCCGGTGACGTGCGCCGCCAGCTTCTTGATGGCGATCCAACTGGATTTGATGGCGAACAGATTGAGGCCCATTCCCAGCAGATCGGGCGGGCGCGGCACGGCGATTTCCGGGTCACGGCCGACGATGACGGTGTCCGTGTGGTGGCGCGTATGGCTCCAGCGCCAGACCGTCGGCTCGCGCAGGATCATGAAGCAGGCGATGTGATAAACTGCGTCATTCATCCAGCGCGTCTTGAAGGCGGTGCCGTGACCGCATTCGTGCCAGCGCGAATCCGACGCTGAACCGTACAGCACGCCATAAACCAGGAAGCACGGCAGCGCCCACCAGCTGCCCCAAGTCAGGACGCCCAACGTGCCTGAAACCAGCATGATTCCGAGCCAAATGAGCGTGTCGCGGATGGCCGGACCGTCGCTGCGTTTCATCAGCTCCTTCAATCGCTTGCGCGGGATCGGGCACTGATACCAGTCGGCCGAAGCCAGCCCCAATTCCTCCGCCAGCTTGGCGTCGCGGCCAGTCAGGCTGTAGTCGCGTGGCGTGGCGTCAACCATCGATGCGCTCGCGGTCCATGTGGCTCACTCCCTCATCCCTGCAGCGTAGCTTAGGGGCAGCACCCGCCGTGCTCAAGCAGTGGTGCAAGTTTCTTGCATTTTCTATCACGAACTTGCACAATGAACTTGCAGAGACGAGGGAGCAGACCGATCGCCAAGCGCCCGACCATTGCTGATCTGGCGAGCGCGGCGGGCGTCAGCGTCGCAACCGTCGATCGCGTGCTGAACGGCCGGCTGCCGGTGCGCGAAGCGACGGCGCGGCTGGTGCACGAAGCAGCCGACAGCATCGGCTTCCGGGCTACCGGTGTAATCGAGCAGCAACTGGCGCGCATGCGGCCGGCGCGGACCTATGGCTTCCTGCTGCAGAAGCGCGCCGATCCGTTCTATCAGCAGCTCGCAGTTGATCTGACCACCGCGACCCGCGCGGCGCATTCGGTGCGTGGCCGTGCCGTCGTCGAATACGTCGACGATCTCGATCCGGCGCGGTTGGCCGATCGCGTCCGCGCCCTCGGCGAGCGCTGCGATGGGTTGGCGGTGGTCGCCGTCGATCATCCCCATGTCGGCGATGCGGTGGAAGCAGTAACGGCAAAAGGCGTGCCGGTGTTCACGCTGCTGTCCGACCTTTCGACACCTGCGCGTGCCGGCTATTTCGGTCTCGACGGCCGCAAGTCTGGCCGTACCGCTGCTTGGACCATCACGCGGCTGGCGCGACAGGCTGGCCCGATCGGCATTCACATCGGCAGCCACCGCTATCTTGGACAGGAACTGGCCGAGATCAGCTTCCGCAGCTATCTGCGCGAACACGCACCCGGATTCCGGCCGCTCGAACCGTTCGTCAACCATGACGATCCAGCGCAGGCTCAAGGAGCGACGGCGGTTTTGTTGAAGTCGCAACGCAGCCTCGCGGGCATCTACGTTTCCGGCGGTGGCCAGTCCGGTGTCATCCGGGCGTTGCGTGCAGCGGCGCTGCCACCCGAGCGCGCACCGATCGTCGTCTGCAACGAACTGACGGCGGACACGCGCGCGGCGCTGATCGACGGCATCATCCATCTGGTGATCGCGACCCCGACCGAACGACTGGCATCGGCCACGGTCGGGG
>JANNSA010000166.1:0-5509 GCA_031402115.1 Hyphomicrobiaceae bacterium
CCCTGGCCTATCACGGCACCCAGATGGTCGGCGGCGTGCACCCGACCAAGGGCGGCCAGACCTGGACCGGCTCGGGCGGCGAGACCCTTCCGATCTACGCCTCGGTCGCCGAGGCCCGGGACGCCACCAAGGCGGACGCCACGGTGATCTATGTGCCGCCGTCGGGCGCCGCCGCCGCCATCATCGAGGCGATCGACGCCGAGATCCCCTTCATCACCTGCATCACCGAGGGCATTCCGGTGCTGGACATGGTGCGCGTCAAGGCGCGGCTGGACCGGTCGAAGTCCCGCCTGCTGGGCCCCAACTGCCCCGGCGTCCTGACCCCGGACGAGTGCAAGATCGGCATCATGCCGGGCTCGATCTTCAAGCGCGGCAGCGTGGGGGTGGTGAGCCGCTCGGGGACGCTGACCTACGAGGCGGTGTTCCAGACGACCGGGGTCAAGCTCGGCCAGACGACCGCCGTCGGCATCGGCGGCGATCCGGTCAAGGGCACCGAGTTCATCGACATCCTGGAGATGTTCATGGCCGACGAGGCGACCCAGTCGATCATCATGATCGGCGAGATCGGCGGCTCGGCCGAAGAGGACGCCGCCCAGTACCTCGCCGACGAAAAGAAGAACGGCCGCTGGAAGCCGACCGTGGGCTTCATCGCCGGCCGCACGGCCCCGCCGGGCCGCCGCATGGGCCACGCCGGCGCCATCATCTCCGGCGGCAAAGGCACTGCTGGCGCCAAGATTGATGCCATGAAGGCGGCCGGCATCACTGTGGCCAACTCGCCGGCCTCCTTAGGCACGACGCTGGCGCAGCTGTTGAAGGGCTAAGCACGGGCGACGTTTCGCGCAATGCGCACCGCCACCTGTAGGGGCGAGCGGCGCTCGCCCCTCTTGCTTGCCGCTTGTGACGACGGCCGTGGCTTGGGCGGTGCCTTGACCGCGGGCGTCGGCGCGCGCGGCAAGCAAGTAGGGCGAACACCGTTCGCCCCTACAGCCGATGGCCGAAGACAACCCAACGATCCCCGGGCGGCCGACACGCTCAACCGTTCATCAACCCACGCGCCAGATCACCGTGCCGCGCCAACGCCTGCCGCAAATCGATAGTCGCCACCTGCCCCTCGCGCACCACCACCTTGCCATTGACTACCGTGTAGGCCGCCCGTTGCGGCGCGGCGAAAACCAGCCCCGCCACCGGATCCCATTGCGTGCCGGCCATGGCGACGGTGTTGAGCGGATAGGCGGCGAAATCCGCCGCGAAACCGGGCGACAACTGGCCAATCTCCGTAGCGCGATTGAGCACGGCAGCGCCACCGCGTGTGGCAATGCGAAGTGCCTCGCGCGCTGTCAGGGCGGCGGCGTTGCCCCCGAGCCGTTGCGCCAGCATGGCCATGCGTGCCTCAAGCAGCAAATCGCCGCAGTCGTTGGAGGCCGAGCCGTCGACGCCCAAACCGATCTTGACGCCGCGATCAAGCATGCGGCGGACCGGTGCGATGCCGGAACCCAGCCGCATGTTTGAGGATGGGCAGTGCGCGATGCCGGTGCCGGTGCGCGCGAACAAGTCGATCTCGGCGTTGTCCAGCGCGCAACAGTGAGCGTGCCAGACATGCGCGCCGGTCCAGCCGCATTCTTCAACATACTGACCAGGCCGCATGCCGAACTTCGCCTGCGAGTAGGCGATGTCCTCGGCGTTCTCGGCCAGATGCGTGTGCAGGCCAACCTGGGCACTGGCAGCCATCGCCGCCGTATCGCGCATCAGCTCGCGGCTGACCGAGAACGGCGAGCACGGCGCCAGCGCGATCCGCAGCATCGAGAGTGGTGACGGATCGTGCCAGGCGGCGATGACGCGTTCGCAATCCTTAAGGATGGCGTCGGGCAGCTCAACGACGCTGTCAGGCGGCAGCCCGCCCTGGCTTTCGCCAATACTCATGGAGCCGCGCGTTGCCGTGAAGCGCAAGCCGACGTGGTGCGCCGCTTCGATCGCATCGTCGAGCCGCGCGCCGTTGGGAAACATATACAGATGATCCGACGCCGTCGTGCAGCCGCTCAGCGCCAGCTCGGCGAGGCCCACCAGGGCGGAGACGCGAATGTGCTCCGGCCCCATCCGCGCCCAGATCGGATACAGCGCCTTGAGCCAACCAAACAGCAGCGCACCCTGGCCGGCCGGCACGACGCGCGTCAGGTTCTGGTAGAGATGGTGGTGGGTGTTGACCAAGCCAGGGATGACGACGTGGCCCGTGAGGTCGAGCACGTCGTCAGCAATGGCTGGCAGCGTCGGTGTTGACCCAACCTGCTCAATCCGTCCATCACGCGCGTAGAGGCCGGCATCGCTGAGTTCGCGCGACGCGTCGTCCATCGTGACGAGGATGGCGGCGTTGCGGATCAGCAAGGTTGGCATCGGGCGTTCCCTGCACTGACACAATGAGCCACATGGCCACCCTAGCCACCCATCTTGCTCATGGCGGCTTGCATCTCTTCCGGCGAAACTTCGCGGATATGCGTGGCGATCGACCAGGAGTGACCGAACGGATCCTGCACGATGCCGTAGCGATCGCCCCAGAACGTGTCTTCGAGCGGCATGGTCACCTTAGCGCCCGCAGCCACCGCATGCGCCAAGAACGCGTCGGCGTTAGCCACGCTCAGGTGCAGCGTGACCGGGCTGCCCTTCAAGCTCTTGGGTCCATGCAAACCATAGGCAGCATTTTCATCGACCAGCATCACTGTCGAATCGCCGATCTTGACAGCGGCGTGCATCAGCTTGCCATCAGGCCCTGGCAGCCGGTGCAATTCGGTCGCCTTGAATGCTCGCTTGTAGAAGTCGATCGCCGCGCCTGCGCCCGCACAGACCAGATGCGGCGTCACAGTGTGCATGCCGTCCGGGATGGGCTTGACCTTGGCTGCCTTGACCTTCACCGCCGGGACCTTGGCCGGTTTCGCCGCCTTTGCTGGTTTTGCCATAGTGCCAGTTCCGTTTTCCAGTGGGTTGCTTGAACGATTGGGATGACGCGCCACTGCGGCACCGCAACGTCCCAAGTCTGCGACCGCGTCGACAGCAATGCAAGTTAGCAAGGTGAAAATACAGGTAACGGCAACCCCGTTATCCCCCAGGGCACACTACGTATAAAGAATGGACGTCGTCGGAGTCGCTCGTCATGATCCCGGTCTTTGGCGGCCTTCACAATGGGGTCGACTAGGTCTGACCGCTGGCTCAGCCAACCCCGAACCAGCGCGCAAGCTCGGCACGTGCCAATTGCCCGGCGGCAAGGTCTGTTGCGTTGACGAGGGCGAGGCGGAAGCCGCCGGGTGGATTGCCATGCTCCTCAGGCGCGCGCTCCTCACGGAACGTGATCTGGATGCTGGAAATGCCGGAGCGCGCCAGCAGCTCGGACACCAGCGCCGCGGGCGGATGCCGGAAGCGGGTTTTGTGGGGGCCGAACAGGGCAAGAGAGTAACCGTCTTGGCGGTCACTGTCGGCGAAGCGCCACCGCTGGCCCGCATAGAGTTCGATCAGTGCCGCCACCCAGCCCGGGCCATAAAGGTCGGGCCATTGATCCGAGAAGCGCAAATGCGCCTCAATGATGGTGCCGCCAATGGTCTCGGTGTTCAGGATGCCGGAATAGCCGGCGAGGTTGGTGCGCGTCCATACTTCCAGACTCGTGGTCAGCGCCGGGAATGCCGAGGCGTGCACGGTCCAATAGTCGAACATGCCGCCATGGGTCGGCCGGCCGGTAGCGTGCCGGATCCACAGCGGCTCGCCATCGAGCACCGCCAGATCAGTGGAGACGTGGTCGCCAGTCTGCACCGGCATCCACATATGGCCGGCCTCGTAGGTGACGCGCAATTCCTCCGATGAGCGGATGACGCGACTGCCGATGCCCATACCGCGGAAATTGATGATCGGTTTGGAGAACACCGGGAATGCCGACGGTTCCAGCCCATGCGGCCCGGCATCCAGCCCTTGCGATAAGGCGATCGCTAGCTTGTCAAATACCCAGCGGTGCCTGGGGTTCCAGGCCCACGCCTCGGGATCATCGGCCGGGATGAAGATGTCCGGCGGGCACGTGTCGTTTTCAAAGTACTGTATCCGGTATGGCGCCGGTTCAACGATCGGCATGAGACTTCTCGTGTCGCTCCCTTGACCTCGGCGGTATTCCAGAACACCGTGCGATAACCTGCAACGGCTAACACAGTTCCGATCGTATCATGAATCAAGCCGTTTTCTGGATCGCTGTCGTCGGCGTTTGGGGCCTGGCATGGCTGGCCAATGCCCGGCTGACATCGCTTAACTTGCCCAAGGGGCCGCTGGCACGGGCGCGCGATATGGCGGTACCGGCGCTGTTCGGGCTCACCTTGCTGTTTCTGTGGGAAGCGGTCGTGCGCGGGCTTGGCGTGCCCGCCGTGCTGCTGCCGGCGCCCACTGACATTGGCATCAAGCTCGTTCACTCGCTGCCGACTTTGTGGGCCGATGTGGTGCAAACCTTTGTGCGCGCCGTCATTCCCGGCTGGGCGCTCGGTAGCCTGGCCGGCTTCCTGACCGCGATCCTGTGTGACCGCGTGCCGTTCCTGGCGCGCGGGCTGCTGCCAATCGGCAATTGGGTCGCCGCCTTGCCGATCGTCGGCGTCGCGCCGATCATGGTGATGTGGTTTGGCTTTGACTGGCACTCCAAGGTTGCCGTCGTCGTCATCATGACGTTCTTTCCGATGCTGGTGAACACCGTTGCTGGCTTGCAGGCGTCGGGGCATCTGGAGCGTGACCTGATGCAATCCTACGGTGCGCGCTATTGGGCAACGCTGCTCAAGCTGCGCCTGCCGGCCGCCATGCCGTTCGTGTTCAACGCGCTGAAGATCAACTCGACGCTGGCGCTGATCGGCGCGATCGTCGCCGAGTTCTTCGGCACGCCGATTGTCGGCATGGGCTTCCGTATTTCCACCGAGGTTGGCCGGCTGGCGCTCGACATGGTGTGGGCGGAAATAGCGGTGGCAGCGCTGATCGGTTCGGCGTTCTATGGACTGATTGCGCTGCTCGAACGGCGCGTGACGTTCTGGCATCCGTCGGTGCGGAGTTGACGTATGCCGCCAAAGATCCGCGAGCTGATTGCAGACTTAAAATCTGCTGGCTTCGACGTTGAGCCGGGAAAGGGCAGTCATCGAAACTTTTCTCATCCAAAAGTGAAACAGCAGATTACGATTTCTGGTCAATTGGGTAGCGATGCAAAACGCTATCAGATAGCGATCGTCAAACGAGCTATCGAGGAGGCTGAATCATGAGACCCAACGATCGATATGCCAAGATCGTGGCTTGGTCGGACGAGGACAATTGTTACGTTGGCACTGCACCCGGTCTCGTTCTAGGTGGCTGCCACGGTGACGATGAGCGAGCAGTTTTCGATGAACTCTGCATCATCGTCGATGAGGCCATCGAATTCTATCTGCGCGAAGGCAGACCGCTGCCACCGCCAACGAGCCAACGCGATTGGATGACGGCTGCTTGAATCGTTAGAGCGAATGGGGTCAGACCC
>JANNSA010000167.1:0-3726 GCA_031402115.1 Hyphomicrobiaceae bacterium
GCTGCTATGTCTATCCCAGCGACCAGCCCGGCTACGATGCCATGGTCTTCTACTGGGCGCGCGGCCTGGAGGCTGGATTGGACGCCCGCATCGGCGCCGCCTTGCGCGGTTCGCTGGCGCGCGACTGGCCGCTGCCGCGCATCGCCTTCCCCGGCCGCGACATCAGCTGGGACGAATGGGCAAAGCTAGCATCGTAGGGTGGGTTAGGCCCGTTGGGCCGTAACCCACCATGGCACGGCAAACGGTGGCGTGGGTCCCCGCTGCGGCAGGTGCGGACGGTCCGGACAGCATGGGCACAGGATCGTCTTATCTGCGAGCGTTGGCCGTGGATGGTGGGATACGGCCCAGTGGGCCTTTCCCACCCTACAGGGGGGCGCGCGGTAACACTCCGGCAACCCTCACAGGCAATTGTTCACTGCATCCGTTAAGAATAGCACGGGCTTTGCACCTTTGGCCGGCAACTAGGGTCAGTGTGTCAGTTCGGGAGCGTGCCATGTTCAATTCCACCAGCTACGGCCTTGGGCTGACGCGGCTTGAGTATGACATCGCCAAGTTCTTCAACTTTGGCACCAGCGCCAACACCACGGCGACGGCGACAACCTATGCGGTCAACCTGACCTCGTCGTTCGGGCTGACGGTCAAGTTCACCGGCACGGACCTGACTTATGGCGCCGGCAAGGTGCTGACCGGCGGCGACATCACGGGCCTGGAAATTACCCGCGCCGGCAAGCTGGTGTACAAGGCCGTGATCACGGATATGGACGCCACCGACGTGGCCGAAGCCTTCGCCGCCAAGTCAGCGCTGGCGCTGCTCAACGGCCAGCAGCAGGTGCTGACCGACGCCAGCAGCGGCGCTGATACGCTGTATGGCTATGCCCTGGCCGATGCACTGGTGGGCGGTGCTGGCGATGACAAGCTGTTCGGCAATGCCGGCAACGACGTGCTCTATGGCGGGCTCGGCAATGATTTCCTGGCGGGCGGGCTGGGCGCTGACCGGCTCTATGGCGGGTCCGGCTACGATCGCTTGAGCGGCGGCCTCGGCAATGATGTGTTCCTATTCCGGGCGCTGTCCCATATTGGCCGGGGCGACACGCGTGACCTGATCCAGGACTTCCGGCATGGCCAGGACAAGATTGACTTGAGCGGCATCGACGCCAACCGCACGGTGGCCGGCAACAATGCCTTCAGTTTCATCGGCAAGGCGGCGTTCACCGGTGTCGCCGGCCAGCTGCACCTGGTCGCCGGCGTTCTGTCGGGCGACGTCAACGGCGATGGCGTCGCCGACTTCGAACTGCGCGTGCAAGGCACGACGCCGACGCTGGGCGACCTGGTTTTGTGAGCGCAAGGCAGCGGCGCACAGCCCCCCGGCTGCTGCCGAGGTTGCTCTTTTGCTGCCGCCTCTGTCATATGGTTGTCGGAAAGTCACAACCGACAGGGGTCCGTTCAATTGCCGTTGCCGAAAGCCGCAGATCTGACCGGTGAAGCTACGCGCTTCCTGGAAGCCAACCCCGATCTCGAACATTTCGCGATGGTCTTCACGGACTTGCCCGGTGTGCAGCGCGGAAAACTGCTGACGCGCGAAGAGCTGCTGCCGGCCTGGAAAAACGGCCGCTATGTGCCGGGCTCGATGCTTAGTGTCGACGTCACCGGCCTCGATGTGGTCGAAACCGGCATGGTCTGGGACGATGGCGACGCCGACCGGTTGGTCTGGCCGGCGCCCGGCACGCTGAAGCGCTGCCCGTGGACGGCGCTGCCGCAGGGCGCCTATCTCGGCTCGTTCTATGAACTTGACGGTACGCCGCGCCTCGCTGATCCACGCAACACTCTGAAGCGGGTGCTGGAACGCTTCAAGGCCGAGAAGCTGAATGTCGTCGCGGCTGTCGAGCTGGAATTCTACCTGATGGACCAGGAGGCGGCGCTGTCGGGCCGGCCGCGGCCGCCGCTCGGGCTGACGACGCCGCACCGGCCACATCAGTTCCAGGCGCTGCTGATGCAGGACATCGAGGACTTCGCGCCGTTCTTCAAGGATCTCTATGCCGCCGCCAAAGTGCAAGCCTTGCCCGTGCAGGCGCTAATCTCGGAATACTCGCCGGGGCAGATGGAAATCGGCCTCAAGCACCGCACCGACGCGCTGCTGGCGTGCGACGAGGCCATCATGTTCAAGCGGCTGGTCAAGGGCATCGCCGAAAAGCACGGCATGATCGCCAGTTTCATGGCCAAGCCGTATAAGGACTATACCGGCTGCGGCATGCACATTCACATCAGCCTCAATGATGACGACGGCAACAACCTGTTCGCCGGCCCCAATCCGGTTGAGAACGAGTTGCTGCGCTATTGCATCGGCGGCATGCAGGCGACGATGGCCGACGGCATGGCGATTTTTGCGCCGAACGGCAATTCTTACCGGCGCATCCGCAAGGGCAGCTATGCACCGATCGCGCCGAACTGGGGCGTCAACAACCGCACGGTGTCACTGCGTGTGCCGGCGGGCTCCGGCCCATCAACGCATTTCGAGCACCGCGCCGCTGGCGCTGACGCCAATCCTTATCTGGTGATGGCGGCGGTGCTGGCTGGTGTGCATCATGGCCTGACGCGCGAACTCGATCCGGGCGAACCGGTCACCGGCAATGGCTATCTGCATGCGCAGCGGCCGATGCCGACGAACTGGCTCGATGCCTTGCGCCAGTTCCGCGCCTCGGCAATCCTCAGGGACTATCTCGATCCGAAGTTTGTCGACATCTTCGCGACCATCAAGGAAGCCGAGGCCGACCGCTTCTTCGCTGAGCCGCAGCCGATCGACTTTGAGTATTACTTGCGCAATATCTGAAGCACGCTGACGAACGTCCTCGTATTTGCAGGCAACACTGTCATGACTGGCCCAAAGGTTGGCCGCCCCGACGATACGGTCAACGAACACAATCAGCCGATCGGCTACCCGGTGCCGACTTGGACAGAGCGCCGCCGGGCACCGCGGACTGCGATGGAAGGCCGCTATGTCAACATCGAACCGTTGGAGCCCAGGCGCCACGGCAACGACCTGTTCACGGCCTTCGCCGCTGACGCCGACGGCCGTGACTGGAACTACATGGTTGTCGGGCCATTTGCGACGCCGCAGGCGATGGCCGGCTGGATGCAGCTGAGCTGCCTGGGGGAGGACCCGTTGTTCCACGCCATCGTCGATCGCAAGAGCGGCAAGGCCGTCGGCCTCGCCAGCTTCATGCGTATCGACCCCAAGGCCGGCACCATGGAAGTCGGCAATATCAGTTTTGCACGCGAGCTGCAGGGCACGCGCGGCGCCACTGAAACCATGTACCTGATGGCGCGGCGGGCGCTCGATGAGCTGGCCTATCGCCGCTATGAATGGAAGTGCGACGCCCTCAACGCCCCCTCGCGCAAGGCCGCCGACCGGCTCGGTTTCGCGTTTGAAGGCATCTTCCGCCAAGCGCTGGTGTACAAAGGCCGCAACCGCGACACCGCCTGGTATGCCATCCTCGACTACGAATGGCCCGCCATCCGCGCCGCCATGGAAACCTGGCTCGACCCGGGCAATTTCGACGCCGCCGGGGTGCAGAAGTCAAACCTGTCGAAGCTCGTGGCGGAGGCGCTGGCGAGCATCAGGTAGCGCACAACGTTGGCGGGATCGTAGGCTGGGCTGAGCCCTTCGCGAAGCCCAGCATGGTTCCACAAGTATCGAAGATGCTGGCCGTGAGTGCTGGCCGTGAGTGC
>JANNSA010000168.1:0-8252 GCA_031402115.1 Hyphomicrobiaceae bacterium
CGCGTTCGTTCTCATTCTTCCCCTCGTAGATTTTCCAGTTCGTGAACACCACATAGAACCCAAGCGAGGACCCAAGCTCGACCAGCACGGCGACCAGCAGGACGAGAGCAGTTGCCACCCATTCCTTGGACCCGTTGGAGAGCTTGGACAGGACGTCGACCTGCGGATCGGCGCTCGCGAGAGCCACCGCCGTGGTCGATGTCGACAGCGTGCCGCGGATCTCGTCGATCCGGCCTTGCAGCTTGCCGGCCTCCCGCGCGGCACCAAGCTCGCCTAAGAGCTGGTGATAGTTCGAGCAGAAGGACTTCGAAGCACCATTCGTCGCATTCGTGCATCCGGAGGAGGCAGCCCAGCGGCGATTTTGCTTCTGACTTTCAACGGCCTCCGCAACCATGGCGGCAGGACGATGCTGGGGGACCCAGCCGAGTTGCTCACGAGCTTTGTCCAGCTCGATGCGCAGATCGCTGTATTGCGCCGCCTGGACCGTTCGCTGGCCGGTAGTGTCGGCACGATTGAGTGCCGAGAAACCAAGCGCCGACGTCAGCGAATAAGTGAGACAGACACCCCAGAGCAAGGCGCCAGCGGCGACCTGCGACCACTGCTTGTTGCGGAATGCAGCAAACAGGAAGAACGGGATCAGTGCTTTCAGACAATCGGCGGCAGCGCTGGCTGATCCTAACAACACCGAGTCCATCTCGGAATGTCCGAGGCTGTAGCCGAACCGCCAATTCATGGCGGCCGAGACTAACAGCAGCATGGAAGCTGCGATGACGCCTAACACTCCTAATACATGGCGCATAAGTCGTGCCCCTCTTCGGACCGGAAGCTCGGATAGCCGCCGGTTGATTTCGAACGATTGGGCATCAAGACCGCTGCTCTCTGGTCATCCGACGGGAACTGCCTCTTGGCCGGTGTTGCACATCTGCCCCCAACAGGCACAGGCGCGGCACGGGTAAAGAGCACGCATTCGGATGTTTCAGACTGTGCCTTTGCTGGCGGGTGCTCCCTGAAGGACCGCGATTGCCACAGCGATCCACAGAAAACTCCGTACCGGTTTGTGCACAGGGCGAACGCGTGACGAAAACGAGGCCCCCTCGTGACGGGGAACCTAACTGATTCGTCTCCGTTTGCCCGTGTTTTCGGTCCCTTACGCGGTTGGGAAGCTATTTGCGCAACAATCAACCACGACTTTCCGTACGCCGAGCTAACAAAAAATCATCCACAGATGTGCGGGTTATCCCCAGTCCGATCAGAGAGATTTCCACAAGATGTTGGGGGTACGTCGCAAGCTGTCACCAGATGTTGACGATTGCGACTCAGCGCGACGTACAACCGTTAGCGGCACCGGTGTGACCGCCGCACCCGGCCACTGTTGTGGCTGCGCAACGGTTGTATGGCCTTTGCTGGCGCGCAATCGGGCGCCAAAGAAAGAAGCCGCCACACCAGGACGGTGGGCGGCTTTGAGTTGGAGCAGAGAGTGGAGCAGGGGAGTGGCAGGCTAGAAGCAGACGAGTAGCAAGCAAGGTCAGGCTTAGAAAATGATGCCGAGGTCAGCGAAGGCAGGCGATCCGGCCGTCAACAGCAAGCCATCGAGCACGACCACGTCGACAAAGGTGCCGCCGGCATTGCCCTGCACAATCGTGCCCGTGCCATCGCCGGTGGAAACCAGGCGCAACGCCGCATCAAGTGTGGCGTGGTTCTTCAAGAAGTCGCTGAGATCAAGCGTGTCGATGCCGGATTGAAAGTCCGTGATGGTGTCGACCGCACCACCGGCCGTGTCCTTCTTCAGGATGGTGAAGACATCAGCGCCGCCGCCGCCCGTCATGGTGTCGGAACCAGCGAGCCCGCGGAAACTGTCCTGGCCAGCGCCGCCAATGAACATCTGAATACCGGCGGCGCCGACCATAATGTTGCCGGCGTCGGTGCCATAGACCTGCTCGATGCCGCCAATCGTCTCGGCGACCCAGGCGCCGCGCTCGAACACCCGGCTGGTGTGGGCGCCGAGATTGATCTCCAACTTGCCAGCCATGGCGCGATAGTTGAGCACGTCCCAGCCGATGCCGCCGAAATAGGCGTCGTGGCCGGAGCGGGCGATCAGGATGTCGTCACCAGTGCCGCCCCGCAGCACGTCGTCGCCACTGCCACCATCAAGATAGTCGTGGCCGGCATTGCCATTGACCTTGTCATTGCCGCTGGCGCCGAACACCATGTCGTCGCCGGTATTGCCGTCGAGCACGTCGTCGCCCTTGCCGCCAAAGACACCGTCATTGCCCTTGCCGCCCGACAGCAGGTCATGGCCCTCGCCGCCATTGACCAGGTCATTGCCGACGCTGCCGAACAGCGTGTCATTGCCGGTGTTGCCCCACATCAGGTCATTGCCCAGGTCGCCCCACAGCCGGTCATTGCCCTTGCCGCCGACCATGGTGTCCTCAAGCTGGCCGCCAGTCAGGTCATCGGCTTCGGCATAGCCACGGATCTCATTGGAATCCTTGAGATCGCCGAGCAGGGTGTCAGGGTCGCGAGTGCCACGGATGATGCGCATTTTAAGGTTTGATCCTCTGGGTCAGGGCTGGAAACAGTTAACGCGCCTGCATCGCGAATTCGGAGAAGTCGTTAACGGCCCCGCCGAAAGACTGGGGCCGATCCGCTGAGCGTCCGTGGCGTTTGCCGCCGCATTCGTGTGCGAATGAGTGAAGAATAGGGGCGAGTTCTTGCCACACGCCTTAAATGCGCCTGTCAAATTGAGACGAGTTTGCCGGGAATGCGGCGCAACGCCCCGGCAAACCGGCGCAATACGCGGGTTTGCCTCCGCCAGCATTAACCAATGGGCAAAAGGAAAAGTGTTAACGGGCCGCCGAAGAAAAGGGGTCAGGCGCCTTTGCGCTTTGCCAGCCGGGCCAAATGCCACGACCGGTAAAGCCCAAAGACGTCTGACCCCAGCGCCGCTACAGGGCTCGCTGTCAGTTCTTGGAGATGAACCGGCTGGGATGCGCATCCATCAGGTTGTCGTTGAAGCCCTTGAGCTTCGGCGACACGACATTGTGGTTGGCGTAGAACAGCAGCGGCACATTGGGCATGTCGCGCACGAAGATCGCCTCGGCGTCGGATAGCGCTTGCATCCGCTTGGCCGGATCCGGCTCGATCGCCGCCTTGGCGAGTAAGGCGTCATATTCCGGGTTCTTGTAGTCGCCGTAATTGTTGCCGGCGCCGGACTTGGCCAGATCGAGGAAAGTGCCCGGGTCTTTATAGTCTGCCACCCAGCCGGCGCGGGCGATATCGAACTTGCCGCGCTGTTCGAGATAGCTGTAGTGCGACTTGCCGTCCTTGTTGATCAGCGTCACGGTGATGTTGAAGCCCTTCAACATATCCTGTACCGCGATCGCCGTGTTCTTGTGGTTCTCGGACGTGTTGTAGTGCAACTCGATGGCGAGCGGCTTTGCCGCTGTCACGCCCAGTTCGGCGAACAGCTTCTTGGCTTCATCCTCACGGTCGAGTTGCGACATGGCCGCGTAGCTCGCCGAACGGCTCTCGTAACCGGCGATGCCCGGCGGCACCATGCCATAGGCCGGCAGCATGGCGTTCTGCCAGACCTTCTCGGCCAGATAGTTGCGATCAATCACCATCGACACGGCCTGGCGCATCTTGACGGTGTCCCACGGCGCCAGCGTGGTTTTGAACACGTAATAATAGGTTGCCAGCTGCGGGCCAGTTTGCAGCTGGTCACCAAACTTTTTCTTCAGATCGCCCAATTGCTCGGTCGGGAAATCGTTGTTGGAATCCAGCTCGCCAGCTTCGTAGCGCTTCAGCGCTGCGGCACGGTCCTCGGCCGGAATGTAATTGACGACATCGAGCGCGACGGTGTCAGCGGCGTAGAATTTCGGGTTCTTGACCAGTTTGATGTGGTCGTTGGGCACGAACTCCTTGAGCGTGAAGGCGCCGTTGGACACCATGTTGCCGGGCTTGACGAAGTCGGCGCCGAACTTTTCCACATTGGCTTTGCTGACGGCGTAGGTCGCCTGATGCGTCAGCATTTCCAGGAAGTACGGTGTCGGCCCGTTCAGCGTGATTTCAACGGTCATCGGGTCGAGCGCTTTGATGCCGAGTTCCTCAGCCTTGGCCTTGCCGGCCGTGATGTCCTCAGCTTTGACCACCGGTGCCAGCATGTAGGCGTATTCCGAGGCGGTCGCGGCATCAACGACGCGGCGCATCGAGAACACGAAGTCATCCGCCGTCACCGGCGTGCCATCCGACCATTCATGTTTGCGCAGCTTGAAGGTATAGACCTTGCTATCCGCCGAAACCGACCAACTCTCGGCAGCGCCGGGAATCAGCTTGGCATCCGGGTCTTGCGCCACCAACCCGCTGAACAGGTCGCGCAGGATGTTGGCTTCCTCGACGGTGGAGGATTTGTGCGGATCGAGCGCCTGCGGATCGCCATTGGCGCCACGGTTATAGACGCTCTCGGCGTTGGCGGCGGATAGTGGCAGCATCAGGCCGCCTGCCAGCAGCAGGGCGGCGGCGAGACGCCGGGCCAGATTTGATCGATTGGCGTGGTTCTGTGACATCAAGACGGATGCTCCCTGTGCGACTGCACGCGCCAGTCCATGTGGCGCAAGGGAGAGCCTACCGCTTCGCTCGGCCCCTGCAAGGGCCAGAACGCGTGGGCACTTTCCGGCACGTTGTCGCTAGGAGCCACTTACGTTGAAGCACACTCCACAGTTGTCCTGGGTCTTGTGCCCAAGACCCGTACTTCAGCACGTGCGATTGCTGGAATGCTTCGCGCGCGTGTGCCACGAAAGTCGCGCGATACCCGCTGAACCATGGGTCGTGGGCACAAGGCCCAGGTTGACAGTCGCTGCGGTTGCCGCGTGCACCACGCAGCAGCGACGTTGGATATCAGCTTCCAGCGGCCGGCCTGGTGCGACGGGTCTGGTGGCGGGACAAACGCAAGCGCTGATCAGCGGCGCCGGCGCCGGGATCGGGCACCAGCACTTGACCATGCATCAGGCCGTCATCGCGGCCGATCAGCATGGTTGCCAGGATCGGCAGCACTTCGGGCAAAAGCGGTTCCGTCGCTAGGGTCGCAGCATCAATGCCATAGACGCGCACATTCTGGTCGCCAAACTCGGCGGCCAGGCCGTTGACCACGGCTTCCAGCACAGTGCGGCGTAAACCGCGTTCGGCATCGCGCAGCAAACGTGCTGCATCGACGACAACGACACTGCCGCCGGCGTCATGCTCCGCCATCACACTGGCGGCCGAGCGCGCCACATGACAGGCTGTGGTGAACGCGTCCACCGCTGCATCCCACGGATCGAGCGTCGCGGATGTGTCAGCCGGTGGTTGATCAGCGAAAGCCACCACCGCATCGAGGCCCGCGAAAGCGCACGCCGCCGTCGATACCAGCCGTGTCACGGCGCTGTTGTCTGTCGCCGCGCCGCTGCCCAGCGAACAGCCGAACGCCCGCACGCCGTGGCCGATCCGCCGCGCGCTCGCCAATCCCGCCGCTAATGCGGGGCCGGTGGCATGATGCTGTATCAGCACCCGCGCGCCGTCCTCGGCACAGGCCGTAACCAGCTCGCCGCCACGCTCGCCATCGGCGCCGCTGATGAGTACGCGGCGGCCTGCGAGCCGCAAGTCCAGGTCTGCCGTATCGTGAGTGGAAGTGATCGACATGTTTTTCAACCATACGCTTTTGGGCGGAAGTCAGCGCCCGACACTCATGCCGAATCGGTAAACCAAGGTTTAAGTGCGCCCGTGGCGACATCCAGGCGGTACGGCGACCAGATCGCGACAACCACACAACACTTCAGCACGGCTACGCATTCCCACTGGCAAAATTCATCATGCCTATGTGTTGCATCAACGCCACGAGTGGAGAGACAGATAGCGCAACGAGCACCCCTCGACATGGTTTCCTGGTGACAGTGGCGTTCCGGTCGTTGCCGCCAGGTGGCCGCGTGGGCTCCCATGGCAGCAGTGATTCTCAGCGAAGACCGATATTTTGGTTGAGCGCGTCCCACCCGTAAAACGGCGCAACCACACACGGCGAGTGACGAATGAACAAGTTTGAACGTCCCCGGTTCACCGCCCCCAACGGGCTGATTTATGGCGCCATCGCGCTGGTTTCGCTCACGGTTGGTGTGGCGCTGATGGTGCAGGGCGGCTATGGCCTGATCGGCGCTGGACTGCCGGCACTGCTGACCTTTGCCGGCTTGGTTGTTGTCAAGCAGATGGCGCAGCGTGCGGCATTGGCTGACGGGCTGTCCGCTGATGTGCAGCGGCTGGAATCCGAGCTCAGCGATCTCGGCCCTGGCGGTCGGGCGTTAGAGCAGGCAAGCGAGGACCTGGCGATCGCAGCGCATACCTTGCGCGGCGTCGATGTGCCGGACCTGACGGCAAGTCTCCTGCCGGAAAGCCTAGCGCCGCCGCCGGGCCCGGGCCGTTCAGCACCAACGCGCGCATCGCGGACGTCGCTCACAAGAGGCAGCGCGGCAGCAGCTGGCGCGAGTTCTGAGACGTCCACGACACAGGCCGGGAGTGCACAGGCTGGCGCCATCGCCGAATTGGCGAGCGATCTGGGCGAAGCACCGGCCGCGAACTTTGGCCGTCGCGCTCAGGAGCGTTCCGCGCCCGCCGCCACGCCACCTGCCATGAGCGCGGCTGCGGCGGAAACCGACTGGTCGGACATGCAGGCGTCGGACGATCTGGCGCGCCGCATGGCAGCCGAGATGGACCGGGCCGATGCGGAACCGGTGGCGCTGCCGCCGGCTTTGCCACGCTCCGCACGCCCCGGTGTTCCACCCCATTCTGCAGCCAGCGCCCGCCCAGCACCCGCGAAAGTCGCTGGCGCCGTCGCGGCACCCGAACATGTGAGCGCCGCCGCCAGCATGGCCGCGACCCTGGCTTCCAGTGGCCCCAATCATCGCGCGGCGGACCTTGCCCGGCGCACGCCGCCGCAACCGGTGCTGCCACAATCGCGCCGCGTTCCGGCGCAGCCGGCGGCCGCAGAATTGACGCACGCTTCGCTGGCGCCCGGGGAGACGGCCCGCGCTGATCAGCAGCTCGCGGACCTGTTGCGCCGCGCTGCCGTCGATGGTGACATCGAAATCCAGTTGCAGCCGATTGTTGCCCTGGTTGATCGCAAGGCTCGTTTCTATGACGTGTTCCCGCGCCTGAAGAAACCTGATGGTGGACGCGTGCAGCCTGCCGAGTATTGGGCAGCGGCGCATCAGCTTGGTTTGGCCTTGGTGCTCGAACGGCAAGTTGTGCAACGCTCGGCGCTGATCTTGCGTAAGCTCAGCGAGCGCGGCCGGGTGCGTGGCTTCCTGTGCCGGCTGTCGCAGTCGGCGCTAGCTGATCGCGGCCTGATTGCCGGGATTTCTGCCGCTCTGAAGCCGGAGGCCGAGATCGCCGAGAATATGATCATTGAGCTCAGTGCCCGCGATTATTTCCGCTTCACCGGCGCCGAGCGCGACGGCATGGCCGAGTTGGCCCGGCACGGCGTGCGCTTTGCTCTGGAAGGCACCGAGACGCTGGTGGTCGACCGCCACCGGCTGGCAACCGATCGCGTGCACTTCCTCAAGATCGGCCCGCAGGCACTTGCTGCTGAGCACCGGGTTGCCGGCTTCAGTGGCATGACCGGCCTGATCAGCGAACTGCGCCGTTCCGGCATCGACGTGATCCTTGATAGCATCACTGATGAAGGCATCGCCGTGCTCGGGCTCGACTGCGGCATCATCCTTGGCCAGGGTTCGCTGTACGCCGAGCCCCGCGCGCTGGCGCCAGAGTTCCTCGGCGAAACCGAACAGCGCGGCCGCAGCGTCGCGTAAGCCGGACCGATCAAGCCCGGGCGCTCGAATAGTGCCCGAGGCAATCGGGGGCCGGCACTAAGCCCAGTCAGCACCCGAAGTGAACCACGTCGAGTGCGGTTGTGCGCCGCCGTAGGGTGCGAAAGGCGTCTTCGCCGTAGCGCACCATAGCGGGCTCCAGCGCCAGCCTCTGGTGCGATACGGCCTGAAGAAGGCCTTTCGCACCCTACCCATTCGCAACCGAGTTTGTGGCGGCGTAGGGTGCGAAAGGCATCTTCGCCGTAGCGCACCACAGCGGGCGGTAGCGCCAGCCTCTGGTGGGAAGAGGCCAGTACATGGCACGAGGCACCCGACTCCATCGCATAGGCGGTGGGGGCGGCGTAGGGGGGGGGAGGGGGGGGGGGCGGGGGGGGGCGGGGGGGGGGGCGGCGGGGGCGGGGG
>JANNSA010000169.1:0-13765 GCA_031402115.1 Hyphomicrobiaceae bacterium
CCCCCGTTGAGTCCCGCGCTATGCAGATTGCCATCGTTGGAGCCGGCATCATCGGCATTCAGTGCGCCCACGCGTTGCTGGATGACGGGCACGGCGTCACACTGATCGATCCCGACGGCATGGCGGAGCGCACCTCGCGCGGCAATGCTGGCTTCATCGCGCACACCGACATCGATCCGCTAGCCTCGCCCAAGGCGTGGCGGCGGCTGCCGAAATGGCTGCTGGACCCGCTCGGGCCGCTGACCATACGGCCGAGTTATCTGCCAAGCATTGCGCCGTGGATGCTGCGCTTCCTGGCGGCATCGCGGCCGTCGCGCGTCGCTGCCAGCCGCGCCGCGATCATCGCGCTGAACGGGCTCAGCCTGCCGGCCTGGGAGCGGCGGCTGGACAAGCTCGGCATCGCTGAACGGCACTTGCGGCGGCGCGGCTATCTCTATGTCTTCACACAAAGCGGCGATCAGCGCGGCATGATGGGCACCATCCTGCATCAGCGCCAGCTCGGCATGGATGTGGAACTGCTCGATGGCCCCGGTTTGCGGCGCCTGGAGCCAGCTTACGGACCCGCTGCGCTGGGTGCAGCGTTCTATCCCGGCGGCGTCAGCGTCGATGATCCCAAGAGTATCGCCGATGCACTTGGCCAGGCGGCTTTGGAGCGTGGCGCGCGGCTGATCCAGCGCGCTGTGGTGCATATCCGGCCGCGCCAGGGCGGCGTGCTGGTCGATCTCGGTGGTGACCGGGTCGAACCGGACATGGTGGTGATCGCCGCTGGTGCCTGGTCGGGCAAGTTGGCGGCTGAACTCGGCGACAAGGTGCCAATCGACACGGAGCGCGGCTACAACGTCACCTTCGCCAAGGGCGCGCTCGGGCTAACGCGGTCGGCGATCCTGGAGAGCCAAGGCGTGGCGCTGTCGCCGAATGACGGCAATGACCGGATGGGTGGCGCCGTCGAGTTCGCCGGCCTGGTGGCGCCGCCGAATTTCGCCCGAGTTGATGCGATGATCGCGCGCACCCGCCGCTTTCTGCCAGACGCCAAGTTCGAAGGTGGCGAACGCTGGATGGGCCACCGCCCGTCGCTGCCAGACTCGCTGCCAGTGATGTCGCGCTCCAGCGCCTCCGACCGCATCATCTACGCTTTCGGCAACGGCCATCATGGCCTGACCCAGTCGGCGGCAATGGCGGAAATGACGGCGGCGCTTGTCGGGCAGCGGCAGAGCCCGATCGATCTGGAGCCGTATCGCGTCGATCGCTGGTAGGCGTTCCAACCGGATGATTGGTAGCATGCCGATCTTGAGCTTGAGCAGATGCGCGCGGCGCACAGACGCGAAGGTCGCAAACTACAAGTCGGTGCGGTTAAAACAAAACGCGGAAATGCGCGACACTATTTAGTCCTTGCCGCAAGATTGATCGTTGGATTCGCGCGCCCTCTGCTACGCTCTGGCTGTCCGGCATGGCGAGTACGCTGCCTCAGGGGCAGTGCGCTGGCGTGTCATTCCTAAAGGAGACACTGCAATGGCGATGCGGCCTGATCCGACGTTTCATGCCTCACCGCGATTGGCGATGGAAGCGGCGCCCGAGAACTATGCGTATACTCTGCTGCTCAGTCCGGACTTCTCGCAGCCTGACGCTTTGGCAGTGGTTGATGTCAAACCTGGATCGCCGACCTACAGCCAGGTCGTGCACACGGTGACGATGCCCAACAAGGGCGACGAGCTTCACCATTTCGGCTGGAACGCCTGCTCCTCCTCCCTTTCACCCTTGACCGGCCATGCCTTCCTGCAGCGGCGCTATTTGATCATCCCCGGCATCCGTTCCTCACGCATCTATGTCGTTGATACCCACCCGCATCCGACGCAGGCCAAGATCCACAAGATCATTGAACCGGACGAGATATTCAAAAAGACCGGCTACTCGCGGCCACACACTATTCATTGCGGTCCGGAGGGCATCTATGTCAGCACGCTTGGTGGCGGCGGCAAGGACGGCACCGACGGCCCGCCGGGTATTTTCATCATGGACTGCCAGACGTTTGACGTGCTCGGCCGCTGGGAGATCGACCGCGGATCGCAGACCATGCACTACGACTTCTGGTGGAACTTGCCGCGCGACTACATGGTCAGTAGTGAATGGGGCCTGCCGCCACAGTTCGAGAATGGCATCGTCGCTGAGGACCTGCTCGCCAACAAGTATGGCCATCGGCTGCATTTCTGGGATCTGCGGGCGCGGCGCAATGTGCAAACCCTTGATCTCGGCGCCAATCACCAGATGGCGTTGGAGGTCAGACCGGCGCATGATCCGGCGCGCGAATATGGTTTCGTCGGCGTCGTCGTCGACACCACCAATCTCGAAGGATCCATTTGGACTTGGTGGCGCGAAGGCGGCAAGTTCCACATCGAGAAGACGGCAACGATACCAGCCGAGCCGGCGGACAAAGACAAGCTGCCGCCGCTTTTGCAGGGCTTTGGCGCAGTGCCACCGTTGATCACCGACATCGACCTGTCGATGGATGACCGGTTCCTCTATGTCGCTTGCTGGGGCACCGGCGAGATGCGGCAGTACGATGTCAGCGACCCACGCAAGCCAAAATTGGCGGGCTCAGTGCATGTTGGCGGCATTGCCCGGCGCACGCCCCACCCGAACGGCAAGACCTTCGCTGGCGGCCCGCAGATGGTCGAGATCAGCCGCGGCGGCAGCCGTGTCTATTGGACCAACTCGCTGTACTCGACCTGGGATGACCAGTTCTATCCCGGCGGCGTGCCGGGCGCTCAGGTGATGGCCAAGGCCGGCAAGAATGGCGGGTTAGAGCTGGCGAGTGACTACTGGGTCGACTTCCCTGATGGCTACCGGGCGCATCAGATCCGGCTGGAGGGCGGCGACTGCTCGACTGATTCCTTCTGTTATCCGTCGGCTTGAGCCCATCCAGTTGAGCGCGATTGGCGATTGGAGCACGGCCGGCCTTTGGCTGGCCGTTGCTGTGAGTGGCGTCTATCACGGCGTCAACCCTGGCATGGGCTGGCCGCTCGCGGTGTCAGCCGGGCTCATGGAAAAAAGTTCGCGCGCCTTCGCGGCGGCGCTGTGGCCGCTCGCGGCCGGGCACCTGTTGGCGATGCTGGCAGTACTGCTGCCGTTTTCGCTGCTCGTCACATTGGTCGACTGGCAGCGGCCGATCCAACTCGCTGCCGGCGTGTTGGTCGCGGGCTTCGGCATGCTGCTGCTGGTTGTTCGCCGTCACCCGCGCGCCCTGGCGCGCATCCGGCCGACCCAACTCGGGCTGTGGTCATTCGCGGTGGCGATCGCGCATGGTGCCGGCCTGATGCTGGTGCCGATCTACCTTGGCCTCTGTCGCACCGCAGCCGATGCCGGCCATCAGGCGGCAGGTACCTTGATCAGTGGCAGTTTCGGCATGGCCATCCTGGTCGCGCTGGTACACTCGCTCGCCATGATCGTTGCTGGCGGCGCCTGCGGCTGGTTGGTTTACCGCTATCTCGGACTTAAATTCCTGTCGCGCGGCTGGTTCAATCTCGACACCGTCTGGGCCGCCAGTCTTGTGCTGGTCGGTGGACTGTCGCTCGTTGTCACACTCTTGAGCGTGCCATGATCGCCAATTGACGCCCGCTTGGCGGCTGCCTAGCTTTGGCTAAATCCATGCAGCAAGGACAGGCAGCGCCATGGCAACCGGCTTTCTCACGCACGAACTTTATCTCTGGCACAACACGGGCAACGGGCCGCTGGGGTTCAAGCCGGGGCTCTACGTGCAGCCGGGCACACCGGCGGAAAATCCGGAGACCAAGCGCCGGTTCCGCAATCTGCTGGATGTCTCGGGGCTGCTTGATCAGCTGACCAGCGTGCGCGCCAAGCCCGCCGGCGACGAGCAGATCGCGACGTTCCACACCCGCGACTACATGGCCCGCATCAAGGCGCTGAGCGACGCCGATGGCGGCGAGGCGGCGGCCGGCACGCCGTTTGGTTCAGGCAGTTACGAGATCGCGGCGTTGTCGGCGGGCGGCACGATCGCCATGGTCGATGCGGTGCTGACCGGGGCGCTGAGCAATGGCTATGCGCTGGTACGGCCGCCGGGGCATCACGCTGAACCCGATATGGGGCATGGCTTCTGCATTTTCGGCAATGTCGTGATCGCCATCAATCACGCGCGCCAGCAGCATCAGACTGGCCGCATCGCCACGGTCGATTGGGACGTGCACCACGGCAACGGCACCGAGTTCGGCTTCTACAAGGATCGCGATACATTGACGATCTCTTTACACCAGGACGGGCTGTATCCCAGCGATCGCGGCGGCATGGATGCCAATGGCGACGACGGAGGCGCCGGTGCCAACATCAACATTCCGCTGCCGGCTGGCTCAGGCGACGGCGCCTACATCGCCGCGCTTGAACGCATCGTGCTGCCGGCTTTGCGCCGCTTCAAGCCGGACCTGATCATCGTGCCATCAGGCTTTGATGCCTCGGGCGTCGATCCGCTCGGCCGCATGATGGTGACATCAGACGGCTTCCGCCGCATGACGCAATTGCTGATGGGCGTCGCCGAGGAAGTCTGTGGCGGCCGGCTGGTGCTGTCGCATGAGGGCGGTTATTCCGAGTTCCACGTGCCTTATTGCGGCATGGCCGTGATGGAGACCTTGAGCGGCATCAAGACCAAAATCCGCGATCCGTTCCTGCCGGAAATGCTGGCTTGGGGCGGCCAGTCGCTGCAGCCGCATCAGGCCGCATTGCTCGACAAGGCCGCTGCACTGGTGGCGCGCGTGCCGGGATGACGGCGGTGGCTGGGACAGGTCCCAGCCTTCGTCCGGATGACGTCTCCTGGGTCATACGCGTTCGTAGGTTGGCGCGTAGGGGGCAGGGCTCATGTCCCGCTGCACCCAAGCGTTGATGGCGCTTAAGCAATCGAAACGGAGAAGCAAGGTTAGTTAGATTACATTTTCTTCATATGGCGATTTATTGCTTGGATTTGATCCGATCGCGATGCCGAGTCGTAGTAATCCCGTGAACGAGTGAAAACTGGTTGCTGGTAGCTTGTTAGCTCATTTCTACTCGGAGCTGTCGCAATTCTGTCATCAACTGGTCTTCTTGGCTCACTCCTGAGTAAAATGACAAGGAGCTCAAAATGAATCTGCTCAAAGCATTGGTGGTTGGTCTCATGGTTATCGCGCCCGTTAGCATGGCTCAGGCCGCTGGCAAGACCATCGTTGAGACGGCCATGGAAGCAGGCAAGTTCAACACGCTGGTTGCCGCCGTGAAGGCCGCCGGTCTGGTGGATACGCTGAATGGCGCGGGGCCGTTTACCGTGTTCGCGCCGACTGACGAAGCTTTCGCGAAGTTGCCAGCCGGCACCGTCGATGATCTGCTGAAGCCAGAGAATAAGGACAAGCTCGTCAAGATCCTGACGTACCACGTCCTGCCGGGCAAGGTCATGGCGGCGGATATCGCTGGCAAGAAGGCGATGGTCAAGACCGTTGAAGGCAGCGAAGTCTCGGTTGATGCAATGAAGGACGTGATGGTCGACGCCGCCAAGGTTATCATGCCTGACGTCGCCGCCTCGAACGGTGTCATTCACGCCATCGACTCGGTCATCATGCCGAAGATGTAAGGCCTCGCTCCTTGCGAGGTTGTGCGACAGGCGCCCCGCAAGGGGCGCCTGTTTGCTTTCATAAGCGGTCTGGGCTTGGCGCTCGGGTCCGACGCAGCATAGGATACCGCCTTCGATCGCCGCGTGTGGGGGTACACGGCGTTCCCCTCACCTAGGCGGGATCATGCAACGCAGCGACGGACCCTCGTCAGAACCGCAAACGACTGCAGCAACCAGCGGCTTCCGTCTCGGCCTTGGGCTCGAGCGCATCGGCTTGGCAGCGCTTGGCGCGCCGGTGCTGACGCTGTGCCTGCTGGTAGCGCTGTCACTGGCGGCCTGGATTGGCCTCGGGCGACTGACGGTGGACGACTCGCTCAGTGAGCTGTTCCGCAACGACACTGCCGAATTCAAGACTTTTGAAAAGCTCTCCAGCTCTTTCCCATCGAGCGAGTACGATGTGCTGGTGGTGGCAGAAGCGCCCGATCTGCTGTCGCGGGACAAGCTGGCGGCCTTGCGCCGGGCCGCCATTGATTTGCAATTGATCGACGGCACCAGTGGCTTCGTATCACTTTTCTCAGCGCGCGAGGAGCCCAAGCCCGGCCAAGTTCCACCGCCCTTGATCCCAGACGAACTGCCAACTGGCGCCGCATATGACAGCCTCGTCAGCAACATCCGCAGCAATGAGATCATCCGCGGCAAGCTGCTGTCGGAAGATGGCCAGTTGGCGCTGTTCGTGATCGCGCTTGACCACAAGTCAACCCTCGTGCTCGGGCTGGATTCGATCATCGGCGAGATCGGGAAGACCATGTCGGCGAGCCTCGGCGCGGCCGGCATCAAAGCACAACTGGCGGGCGTGCCAGTCATGCAGCTGGAAATCCGCAACGCGGTGCAGCGCGACCAGATCACCTATAACGGCCTCGGCCTGCTGATCGGCACGCTGATCGCGCTGGCCGTGTTCCGGCGCATCTCGCTGACGCTGCTGACCGTGCTGCCGCCGTTGCTCGCCATCCTGCTGTCGCTTGGCGCGCTCGGGCTGCTGAACTTCAAGCTCAACCTGTTCCTTAATGTCATGACGCCGTTGATCATGGTCATGGCGTTCTCCGACAGTATGCAGATCGCTTTCGTCATCCGCGACCGCTTGCGCGCTGGCGAAACCGTGCGGGCTGCAATCGGCTCGGCCATCCGCATCGTCGGGCCAGCCTGCGTGCTGACCCATGCCACCGCGATCCTGTCGTTCGTCGTGCTGATGTTCTCGGATTCTGGATTGATCCGCACCTTTGGCATTGCCGGCGCCCTGGCAGCAATGGTGTCGTTCTTCACGGTCATCGCCGTGCTGCCGGTACTGGGCCTGCTGCTGATCCGGCCTTCGTCGGCCGGCGGGCCGCAAGCCGATCCTGCTGTTGATGCCATGCGTGGATTCACACGCATCACCGTTGGCCATGTGCTGCGGCACCCACATGTCTATTCGTGTCTCGGCCTGGTCGCCCTGATTACCTTTGGCGCCGCCTATCTGTCGCTGGAGCCGCGCTATCGGCTGGCCGATCAGGTGCCCGATCGTGAGCAGGCTGTGCTCGCTTCAAGCCGCCTTGACGCCAAGCTGACCGGCGCCAATCCGGTGCACGTGTTGATCGAGCTGCCGGCTGGCGCTGCTCTTTACACCGAGCCGCCGCTCGCCGTGATCGCCGCCGTGCATCGGGCGGTGGAAGGCGAAAGCGGCATTGGCAATGTCTGGTCGGTCGAAACACTGCGTCGCTGGCTGAAGGACAAGGCCAAGCTGACTGACGTGAAGTCATTGGCGGACTATGTCGGCCTGTTGCCAATCCATCTGCGCAACCGCTTTATTGCCGCCGACAATCAGAGCGTTGTTGTCACTGGCCGGATTCCCGACGTCGACGCCAAGGAACTCCTGCCAGTCATCGAGCGCATGGATCGCTCGCTTGATGCGGTACGCGCCGCCAATCCGGCTTACAAGATCACGCTGACCGGCCTCACCGTGGTCGCCGCCCGCAACGCGTCGGGCCTGATCCAGGAACTCAATCTCGGTCTCGCAATCGAGATGATCTTTGTCTCGTTCCTGATCCGGCTGGCGTTCCGCACGCTGGCGGTGGCACTGGCCAGCATGCTGCCGGACTTCATCCCGGTGGTGGCTTCCGGGGCGCTGCTGTGGCTGACCGGCGAGGGCTTGCAGTTTGCTTCCATCGTGGCGCTGACGGTGGCCTTCGGGCTTGGACTCGACGCCACCGTGCATTTCCTCAACCGATTGCGATTGGAGGATCGACCGGGAGAGGACCCGGCCGCAACCATCCTGCGCGCTGCCGTGCTGGTTGGGCCAGCGCTGATCCTGACCTCCATCGTGCTGGCCTGCGGCTTGGCGGTGACAATGTTCTCCGACCTGCCGTCGCTGCGGCTGTTCGGACGCTTGTGTGCGATTACGCTGATCGCGGCGCTGATCGCCGATCTGATCGTATTGCCGGCCATGGTGCTGAGCTTGAAGCGGCTGCTGGCTGGTTATGAGGCGCGCGCCGCGAACCGGACATCGTGAGCGCAGCTGGATCATCCCTGTTCCTCGGTATCGATGGCGGTGGCACGCGCTGCCGCGCCCGTTTGCGCGATATCGCAGGGGACTTGATCGGTGAGGCGGTGGGCGGCAGCGCCAATGTGCATTCGGCGCCGGCAGCGGCCCTTGATGCGATCGTCGCGGTGGTGCGCGACGTGCTGGCGGGGCGCTTGATTGGCGATGTGCACTTAGGGCTTGGCCTCGCCGGCGTGGTTTCCGCCGGCAGTGGCCGCGAGGTTGCTCGTCAACTCACAGCACGCTTAGCCGCTGCCAGCATCACCGTTGACAACGATGCCTTGATCGCCTGCCTCGGCGCCCATGCGGGGCGTGATGGCGGCATCGTCATCGCCGGCACCGGCTCGGCGGCGCTGGCGCTGATTGGCGGTAAGCGCCACGAGCTGGGCGGTTGGGGCTTTGCGCTCGGTGACGATGGTTCGGGCGCGCTGATGGGCCGGGCGGCGGTGCGGCACGCCATCCTGACGCTGGATGGGCTGGCTGAAGCCGGCGCACTGGCCCGTGCCGTGCTCGACCAGCTCGGCAGGGATCGCGACGGGCCAACGCGCTGGTCGGCGGCTGCCCGGCCGGCCGACTATGCGGCGTTTGCCGGTGCTGTGATTGCAGCCGCCAAAGCCGGTGACCCTGCAGGGGTAGCTATACTGACGCAGGCGCGGGCCGGAATCGATGCGATGGCTCGGCGTCTGATCGTGCTCGGTGTGCCGGCTATCTGCTTTGTCGGCGGCTTGGCTGACGTCTTGACAGAGCAACCGCCAGCTGACGTTGCGGGCACAATCGGGCCACCACTTCATGACGCTACGGATGGTGCGGTCATGCTGGCGCGGCTGAATGCCGGTCTCGCCGCCAACTGGGACTAAGGTCAGTCAGCGCAACAAGTGAATCGCTTCGAGAGCGGCGTTGTAGGGTGCGAAAGGCGTCTTTGCCGTATCGCACAACAGCGGACTCCAGCGCCAGCCTCTGGTGCGATACGGCGAAGACGCCTTTCGCGCCCTACTCATTCGCAGCCGAGTTTGCCGATGAATTCGCAGCGATCATTGTTCGAAATGGCCTAAGGAACACGCATGGCAGCTGTCTCAGCAATCACCGCCGACCGCGTGTTCGACGGATCGGCAATGCGGTGCGGCGTCGCCGTAGTGATCACTGACGGCATCATCCGCGATCTGGTGGCGCGCCAAAGCTTGCCTGCGTCGGTGCCTTTGCGCGATCTCGGCGCCGGCATCCTGGCGCCGGGTTTCGTTGATTTGCAGGTCAATGGCGGTGGCGGTGCGTTGTTCAATGCCAAGCCAACACTGGCGGGCGTGCAACAGATCGCGCGATCACACCGCGCCTGCGGCACCACAATGCTGTTGCCGACGGTGATCACCGACAGCCATGACGTGATGACCGCAGCCGTCGCGGCGGTGGCGCAAGCACGGGCTGCCGGCGTTCCGGGTGTTGCCGGCATTCATCTGGAAGGTCCGTTCATCGATCCCGCCCGCAAGGGTGCGCATCCGGCCGAACATGTTCGCCCGTCGACCGGCGCCGATATCAATTGGCTCGTCGAACTAGCCGCGTCGGGGCGCTGCGGTGTGGTGTTCGTGACGCTAGCGCCGAATGTCGTGCCGCCTGACGCGATCCGCCGGCTGGCCGGTGCCGGGATCATCGTCAGCCTGGGCCATTCCGATGCCACGGCGGAACAAACCGCTGCCGCGCTGGCGGCCGGCGCGCTCGCCTTCACGCACCTGTTTAATGCCATGAGCCAAGTGGAGCATCGCGCGCCCGGCATGGCCGGCGTGGCTCTCACGCACTCCACGGCCTATGCCAGCCTGATCGCCGACGGGCACCACGTCGATCCGCTTGTGGCGCGCTTGAGTGTTGCCGCTATCGGGGCCAAGCGCCTGTTGCTGATTTCCGACGCCATGCCGACAGCAGCCGGCGGACCTGACAGCTTCTTGCTGCAAGGCCGCGAGGTCCGGCGCGCGGGTTCGCGGCTGACACTGCCCGATGGCACGCTGGCCGGCGCCACTATCACCATGGCCGATGCGGTTGCCTACACACACCGGGTACTCGGCGTCGACGCGGTGGCGACCCTGACCATGGCAACCGCCACGCCCGCCCGCTTGATCCGGCGCGACGCTGAGTTCGGCCGCATTGTAACGGGCGCGCGCGCCGACTTTGTGCACCTGAGCGATGGGTTGGCGCTGATGGGGTCAATCCCCTTCGCTGACGAAGCGGTCTGACCCCGTCCCCGTTTGTTGCAATCGGCCCGTTGCAATCCGCTTGTGTCGCGAAGGCATTCGGGCTGGACTGTCGGCCGGGGACTTTGGGGAGACGGCAGCAGTGGCGGCGACGATTGATCAGAATGGATTGAAGCCACCGCAGCCATCCGGCGGCTCGGCGGCCGCGCCGCGATTGGCGCACCGGGCCGGTTGGCTGCTGGTGATTGCTATGCTGACGGCCTTGGCCGTGGTGGCGCTGGCGGTGCTGGTGGCGGACCGGGTGATAGGCGCACTGGACTACTTGCAGGTGCTTACGCCAACCGCGCAGATCGGCGTTATTGCCACTGCCGCTGCGTTTCTCATCATCCTATGGCCGGCGCTAGCGGGCCTCTGGCAGGGCAGCCGGGCCAGCCGGGCGCTCGTCGCGGACGATATTGTCAGCGCCCGCATCGCCAATGCGTCGGCGCGCGGCTGGGCCTACACGACGCTCGGCTACGCCTTGGCGGCGGCGCTGCTGCTGATCTTCATCGCGTTCGTGCTCGGCAACGAGGTGGCGGTTGGCAAAACCTTCTTCAAGCTGCCGCTGATGCTGGAGAAGTGGCCGCTGGTCGTCAACGCGTTCTGGAACAACGTGTTTATGTTCGTGATCGCCGAGATCCTGGTGCTGGTCTGGGGCCTCGTCGTCGCCATCGCGCGGATGATGCCGGGCGAGGCTGGCCGGCCAATCCGGGCGCTCGCCACACTGTATTGCGATATCTTCCGGGGCTTGCCGGCCGTGGTGACGCTCTATCTCGTTGGTTTCGGCATTCCACTATCCGGCTTCCTGCCCAATGAAATCCCCGGCTTCGGCCGCATCCCATTGACCTGGTGGGCGATCCTGGCGCTGACCTTGACCTATGGCGCCTATGTCGCCGAGGTCTATCGCGCCGGCATAGACTCGATCCACCGCAGCCAGATTGCCGCCGCCCGCTCGCTCGGCCTCAGCTATTTTCAGACGCTGCGCTACGTCGTCGTGCCGCAGGCGATCCGGCGTATCATGGCGCCGCTGCTCAATGATTTCATCGGCCTGCAGAAGGATACGGCGCTGGTGCAAGTCATCGGCGTGGTCGATGCCTTCAACCAGTCACGCATCATCGCCAGCAACGCCTTCAACCTGTCGGCGGTGACAATCGTCGCCATCCTGTTCGTGCTGATCACCATCCCGCAGGCGAGGTTCGTCGACGCTTTGATCGACCGCGACAACGCCAGGATCCGGGCGGGTGGGTGACGCGTCGGCATGATCTCTTATTGCCATCGAAGTTTTTAAAGGTTAGCGCCTCATCCTTTAATTGTGCGAATCGCTTTTAAAGGTTCAGTGCACCATGGTCAGGGACTTGTCAGGACGCATCGGCTGATCACGGGAAGTCAACACGGTGGGCGAGACTTTTCGTGCCTACGTACCAAGGGCCCTGCCGCCGGTTCCGCCGCTTGATCTCACGCGGTTGTTGCTTCTGAACGAGAAAGCCAATCAGGCTCTCGGCAGGCTGGACGGCATGTCGTCAATACTGCCTTCGCCTAAACTATTCATCTACATGTACTTGCGCAAGGAAGCACTTTTGTCTTCGCAGATTGAAGGGACACAGTCTTCGCTCTCTGATTTGCTGCTGTTCGAGAACAATGAGCAGCCTGTAGCACCGCTCGATGACGTCCAGGAGGTTTCGAACTATCTTGCTGCGATTAAGTTGGGCCTTCGTCGGCTCTCCGAGAACTTTCCGCTCTCACTGCGTCTCATTCGGGAAATGCATGGCGAACTACTGGCCAAGGGACGTGGCAGTACCAAGCAGCCTGGTGAATTCAGGCAAAGCCAAAACTGGATTGGCAGCACGCGGCCCGGTAATGCTCTGTTCGTACCGCCACCACCGCACGAACTTATGCAGTGCCTTGGCGAACTTGAAACGTTTCTTCACGACCGCACAACTTACCCAGCATTACTTCGGTCCGCACTCGTCCATGTGCAGTTCGAGACAATCCACCCGTTTCTCGACGGAAATGGCCGACTGGGTCGATTGCTGATCACGTTGCTACTTTGCGAGGAGAAGGTTCTAGATCAGCCGACTCTATACTTGAGCCTATACTTCAAGAAACATCGAGATCGGTACTACGAACTGTTGCAGATCGTTCGCCTTCAGGGAGACTGGGAAGCCTGGGTGGAATTCTTTCTAGAGGGTGTCATTGAAACGTCCACTCAAGGCGTCGCGACCGCGCAACGACTGCAGTTACTGTTTGACGACGACCGCGCCAAGGTAGCGACGGTTGGCCGATCCTCAGCCTCAGCTCTCCAATTATTGGACGAACTACAGAGGTCGCCGATCCTATCGGTTGTTCAGGTGACCTCACGCCTCAGGATGTCCGCGCCCACTGTGCAGAAATCGTTTGACCATCTGGTTAAACTCGGTGTTGTGAACGAGATAACCGGCAGTCGGTGGGGACGGCTATATCGCTACGAGAAGTACTTGGCGATCTTGGACGAAGGTACCGAGCCGCTTCCGACCTAGTTCCACCTTCGCCAGGGTGTCCGGCTTTCGGTCTGCAGCACGCGATAGTTCTCCATGGCCAGCAGCGCTGCCATCAGGTACATCCAGACGCCAAACTCGAAGCCAAGTACGGCGCAATAAGCTGCGACCAGCATGCCCAGGCAGGCGACGATCCAGTTTGCCTTGAACGGATTGAGGCCGATTGCCAGCAGCTCCTTCAGGGCCCGGCCGCCATCGAGCGGAAACGCCGGCAGCAGGTTGAACAGCAGCATATAGTAATTGATTGATCCGACCTGCCACAGTACCGAATACGCCATATCGATTCCGGGGGTGTTGAAGCCATTGTCACCTGCGGCTTCGATCATGTTGCTGGCCGAGACGCAGAAGCGCCAGGCCAGCAGCGTCATCGCCGGTCCCGCCAGGATCATGACGATACGTTTCCAGCGCTGACGCGGCATGGCGCCGGCATAGACGCACAGTCCACCCAGGCCGTTGAGCTCGATGTAGTCGGTTTCAGTACCGAACATGCGACCAGCGTAACTGTGCCCCAGTTCGTGGAGTACAATGGAAACCAGCACGCCGAGCAGCACCAGGACGGCCATTGCCAATCGCATAGGATCGCCGCTCTGCAGGTCGGGCAACAGCCACATCGCGGCGAGCAGGATAATGGAGACGTCGATCACCAGCGGCACGCCGCCAATCGTCACCAGCGTGAACTTACCCATGACGTGCTCCAGCAGCAGTGTTGGTGGTCCGGCGCACACGCTAGAGCGTCGTGCAGGAAACCGGGGTCAGGCACTTACGCGTGATGGTCCCGGGATCGAGCCATGGACCGTGACGCCATACGCAAAGCGATTGCCGCAGCCGTAGGTTGGGTCAAGCTCTTCGCGCGACCCAACAT
>JANNSA010000170.1:0-1855 GCA_031402115.1 Hyphomicrobiaceae bacterium
CAGCCATCAGTGCTATCCCCACAAGATTCTGACCGGGCGGCGCAACCGGATGCGGTCGATCCGTCAAGGCGGCGGACTATCTGGCTTTACGTCGCGGCACGAAAGCGAATTCGATCCGTTTGGCGCAGCCCATAGTTCCACGGCAATGTCTGCGGCTCTGGGGTTTGCGACGGCGCGCGACCTGAAGCGGAAAGACTTTGATGTCATCGCTGTGGTCGGAGATGGCGCCATGTCGGGCGGTATGGCCTACGAAGCCCTCAACAACATCGGTGCCCAGAAACGCAAGCTGGTCGTGATCCTCAACGACAACGATATGTCAATCGCGCCGCCGTCGGGCGCACTGTCGGAGTATCTTCGCGGCTTACGCTCGAAAAAGCCGGATCGGGCGGCACGGCAGCAGGCACTGCTGCAGCCGGGACTGCCAAGTTTTGCCGGCGAAAGCACGCTATTCGATCACCTCGGTGTGCAATACGCCGGTCCGTTCGACGGCCATGATGTCGAAGAACTGATCGACGTCTTCAAAAAGGTGCGCGATGAAACCGATGGGCCAGTCATCATTCATGTGCTCACCGAAAAAGGCTACGGCTACGAGCCCGCGGTGACCTCCAAAGACCGCTATCACGGCGTTGAAAAGTTTGACGTCGCCTCCGGCCGCCAGTTTAAGTCGGTCAGCAAGGCACCAGGTTACACCGCTGTCTATGCCAAAGCCCTGATCAGCGAGGCAACGCGCGATCCATCGATCGTCGCGGTTACCGCCGCCATGCCGTCCGGCACCGGCCTCGACAAGTTCGGCGACGTCTTCCCGGATCGCTGCTTTGACGTCGGCATTGCCGAGCAGCATGCCGTCACGCTGTGCGCAGCCTTAGCGGCCGAGGGCATGAAGCCTTTTGCCACGATCTACTCGACGTTCCTGCAGCGCGCCTACGACCAGATCGTGCACGATGTGGCCATTCAAAGGCTGCCAGTCCGATTTGCCATCGATCGCGCCGGGATGGTCGGCGCCGACGGCGTCACTCACCAAGGCTCCTACGATCTGACCTATCTCGGTTGCCTGCCGGGTTTCATCATCATGGCTCCATCGGATGAAGCTGAACTCGTCCACATGGTCGCGACGGCTGCGGCGATCGACGACCGGCCGTCGGCAATCCGATATCCGCGTGGCGAAGGTACGGGTGTCGCGCTACCCGACCAGGGCCGTCCATTGGAAATTGGCCGGGGCAGAATTCTCGTCGAGGGCGACCGCGCCGCCATTCTCTGTCTTGGTCCGCGTGTCGGCGCGGCATTGGCTGCCGCCGAACGGCTGGCGAGACTTGGCATCACGGTGACGGTGGCCGACGCTCGCTTTGCAAAACCGATTGACGATGCGCTCGTGCGCCGGCTGGTTGAGGATCACCCCTTGCTGATCACGATCGAAGAGGGTTCAATCGGCGGCTTCTCCGCTCAGGTGTATGACAGCCTGCGGCGCCAACGGCTCGATCTAGCCGCCTCGCGCGTTGTGCCGATGTATTTGCCCGACGTGTTCATCGATCACGATAAGCCGGCACAGCAAATAGCGGCTGCCGGACTTGATGCCGATGGCATCTTCAAGCGCGTGCTGTCGTTCGTCGAACCGTTGGAAGCAGAACAGGTATTCCATCAGCTGAGCGCTGCGGAATAAGCTGCCCGTCCGGACTTTCGCTGCAACCCGGCGATTGCTTGCCTGGTGTCGGTCAGCCGGCCGCCCGGTCCGCTGCCTCATGCACCACTTCAAGTCGGCGCGCCGCTTCAGCCGGTGCTGCCGAGGACTTGCCGTCTCCCGCGGGTCTGCGATTAAGGTCAGACATTTCGATCTGGTCGCTGATCATGGTGTAGATGA
>JANNSA010000171.1:0-22000 GCA_031402115.1 Hyphomicrobiaceae bacterium
ATCGGTCATCGCCGGCATGGCGATGATCAACTGGCCGTCGAGATAGCCGGTGGCTCGGGCGCTGCTGCGGACTTTGCGTGATATCGCCATGGCCATACAATAACTCGCGTTTCGCGCGCTTGGGAAGGGCTGCGCAGCAGTTTGTCAACGGCCATCAGGGTGCCCGCGCATCGCACCGTCATCATGCCTGATTCAGGGCCATTTTACGACTGGCGGCAGCGACGACAGGATCGACTCGACATTGCCCCCGGTCTTCAGCCCAAACATGGTGCCGCGGTCATATAGTAAGTTGAACTCGACATAGCGGCCGCGCCGGATCAGCTGCTCTTCGCGGTCCGCCTCGGTCCATGGCGTTTGCATATTGCGCCGGACCAGATCGGCGTACACCGCCGTGAAGGCGCGGCCGACGCTTTGCGAGAACGCGAAATCGGCGTCCCAGTCTCCCGACGCCAAATAGTCGTAGAAGATACCGCCGACGCCGCGCATTTCCTGGCGATGTTTGAGGAAGAAGTAGTCGTCGGCCCAGGCCTTGTAGCGCGGATAGTCAGCGACGGCATGGCTGGCGCAAGCACCGTGCATGGCGGCATGGAAGTCGACCGTATCGGCATCTGTTTGCGTGCGCCGCCTGTCGAGCACCGGTGTCAGATCGCCGCCGCCGCCGAACCACGCCTTGGAGGTAATGACAAAGCGCGTGTTCATATGCGCCGCCGGCACATGCGGGTTGTACGGATGCGCGATCACCGAAATGCCGGACGCCCAGAAGCGCGGATCGTCCTCGGAGCCCGGAATCTGGCCCCTGAATTCCGGCGCGAACTCACCGAACACCGTCGAAGTATGCACGCCAATTTTCTCAAACACGCGGCCATGCAGCAGGCTCATGACACCACCGCCGCCGTCGCCGCCGGTGTGGTCGGGGCGCTGCCAAGGCTTGCGCACGAAGCGCCCTGGGGGCAGATCGCCAGCGACGTAGAGGGCGTCCGCTTCGATCTGCTCCAGGCTGGCGCAGAACGCATCGCGCAAATTGTGGAACCAAGCCTCCGCCGTTTGTCGGCGTTCCGCTTCGGGCGTGTGTGCTGTCATACCGTGATTCATGACATAGCCATGCACCGCTTGACCACTGGTTCAGCGCTGCGGCTTGTACCATCCACGCCAGCGTCGCCTTCTCAACGGGAAACCCAATGCCGCGCTATCGGCTGACAATCGAGTACAACGGCACGTCATTTGCGGGCTGGCAAATTCAGGCCAATGGCGCCACCGTGCAGGCGCGGTTGCAAGCGGCGGTGTCGGCGTTCACCGGCGAGTCGGTGACCGTGCACGGTGCCGGCCGCACCGATGCCGGCGTGCATGCGCTGGGTCAGGTCGCGCACCTTGACCTGCAGCGGGACTGGCCGCCTGAAATTGTGCAAAACGCGATCAACGCCAAGCTCAGGCCTGACCCAGTTGCGATCATCAAGTGCAGCCTTGCCCCGCCTGATTTTCAGGCCCGCTTCGATGCCACCGCCCGGCACTATCTGTATCGAATACTCAATCGCCGCGCGCCGGCCGCGCTTGATGCACATCGCGTCTGGCACTGGATTGGCAAGCTGGATGCCGAGGCCATGCACGCCGGCGCGCAGATGCTGGTTGGCCGCCACGACTTCACGACATTTCGCTCGGCCCATTGCCAGTCCGCCTCGCCGGTCAAGACGCTCGACCGGCTGGACGTGTCGCGGCGTGGCGAGGAAATCCATGTGGAAGCGTCGGCCCGGTCGTTCATGCACAATCAGGTGCGCTCGATGGTCGGTAGCCTGAAATTGGTCGGCGAGGGCCGCTGGCCGCCCGTGCGCATGGCGCGCGCGCTCGCCGCCCGTGATCGCGCCGCCTGCGGCATGGTCGCGCCGCCGGATGGGCTCTACCTTGTGCGGGTCGACTACTGAGCAGCGTTTGGCCCCCTCTTCCCGCCCGATGCGCCGGCCCAGACAACAAGTGGCGGCCATCATTCGACCCTCGTCGGCGGTGCTGTCGTAGCCACACCAGATCGCGGCTTCGGCAAATCATGCACAAGCTGGCTGGCGCCGTAAGGGCGGCAGGGCGGTGCGGCCCTTTGAGCCGCATGGACAAGTGGCGCGAGCGCCCGTAGGCAACGGCAATCATGCTGAAATCACTTTACGACCGAATGTTCCGTGCCGCCGAGAGCCCACAGGCGCCATATTGGTTGGCGGTGGTGTCGTTTGCGGAGAGTTCGTTCTTTCCGGTGCCGCCCGACGTCATGCTGGCGCCGATGGCGATGGCCAAGCCAAGCCGCGCCCTCTGGTACGCGCTGATCTGCACGGTCGCCTCGGTGCTTGGCGGCTTGCTTGGCTACGCGATCGGCGCTTATGCCTATGAGGCGATCGGTTCGTTCTTCGTGGCGCCCGAGAAAGTCGAGCTGTTCCGCGTCTGGTACAAGGAATACGGCGCATTGCTGATCCTGGCCAAGGGCCTGACGCCGATCCCATTCAAACTCGTAACTATCGCCAGTGGCGTTGCGGGCTATGACCTGTTCTGGTTCGTCATCCTGTCGGCGATCACGCGTGGCGCCCGCTTCTTTGCTGTCGCCGGCATCCTCAACTATCTCGGGCCGTCGGCGCGCGGCCTGATCGAACGCCACCTGGTCGCGGCGACCGCCATCCTGATTGGCGCCATTGTCGGTGGCTTTATCCTCGTCAAACTGATGGGTTAGTCGCGTTCAAGCCCCCAGGATTCCGGCATCATGACACAACAATCGAACCTGCTCGACGTCACGGCTTGGCCAGCGGAGCGCCTGATTCTGGCGCTGTTCGCGGGCAGCGCCGGAATCCTGCTGCTGGCGCTCGGCTTTGAGCATCTCGGCGGCTATCAGCCCTGCCACCTGTGCATGCTGCAACGCTGGGCCTACTACGCTGGCATCGGCGGCGGATTGGTTGCCTGGCTGTTGGCGCGTCAAGGCCAGCGCCCCTATGCTGGCTGGCTGCTGGCACTGATCGGGCTGGGGTTTCTGCTGAACGCCATGCTTGGCGTCTACCATGCTGGCATCGAATGGCAGTGGTGGACCGGTCCCGCCAGTTGCTCCGGTGGCGGCGGCTCACTGACCACCGAAGCCGGTGGCCTGCTCAACGCTATCGAGAACACCCGCATCGCCCGCTGCGACGAGGCTAACTGGCGTTTCGCCGGCATCTCCATGGCCGGCTGGAACGCGCTGATCTCGCTCGGCCTATCAGGCCTGGCCGTGCTCGGCTACCGCCGCCTGTTGTAGGCCGCAATAGGCCACTGGCCGTATGCCGCCATCCACGGCAAGGCCGCTGGCTTAGCCACGCGCGCCGTCTCGCAACCGCCGCTCGCGCCTTGGCGATATCAGGCCGTAATTTGCCGATGCACGGACAATGCTGGCGGCCGTTGCCCGTATGCCTTGCTCAGCGGATGTGCCATGGAACGGCGGAACACGGCCAGGGGCCCATTCTGTCCTACGCAGGGCGCGCGCGTCGGCCCCGGCTACTTCATTTTTGGCGACCAGGCGGGGTCGGAGGCGAAGTTTTGGGTGGGAACTTGGCGTTCGTTGTAGCCGGTGATATCGACGCTGAACAGGCGCGGGCCGGCGTTGTCGCCCTGGCCCTCGCGGAAGAACATCAGCACGCGGCCGTTTGGCGCCCAGGTCGGGCCTTCGTTGTGGAAGCCGCCGGTCAGGATGCGTTCGCCCGAGCCATCGGGTTTCATCACGCCGATCAGGAAGCGGCCCTCAACCATTTTGGTGAAGGCGATGTAGTCGCCCTTGGGTGACCAGACCGGCGTCGAATAACGGCCTTCGCCGAAGCTGAGGCGGCGCTGGCCACTGCCATCGGCGTTGATGATGTACAATTGCTGGCCGTTCTCGGCGTCGCTCTCGAACGCGATCTGGTTGCCGTCGGGCGCATAGCTGGGGCCGGTTTCGATCGCCTGCGAACTGGTAATCTGGCGGATTTGTCCCGAGGCGACGTCCACCTCGATCAAGTCCGTGTTGCCGCTGGTAATGCCGCTCATGGCGATCCTGGCACCGTCGGGCGAAAAGCGCGGCGCGAACGTCGCGACGTTCTCAGGGCCAACCGGCCGGCGCTGGCCCGAGCCGAGATTATGCAGGATGACGTGCGGGTTGCCGCCCTTGTCATAGGCCGTGTAGACGACCGATTGGGTGGTCGGATGAAAGCGCGGCGTCAGCAACAGTTCGTTGCCTTGCGACAGGATGCGGGCATTGAAGCCGTCCTGATCCATCACGCTGAGGCGCTTGATGCGCTTATCCTTGGGGCCGGTTTCGTCGACATAGACAATGCGCGTGTCGAAATAGCCTTCTGCCGCCGTCAGCCGCTCATAGACCTGATCGGCGATCAGGTGCGCCAGCCGCCGCCAGGTGTCGACATTGCCGGTGAACTGCTGGCCGGCCAGCTGCTTGCCCGACACGACATCCCACAGCCGGAACTCGGCCCTGACGCGACCATCACTCTGGCGCCCGACACGGCCAACGAGCAAGGCTTGCGCGCTGATCGACTGCCAATCAGTGAAGCGGGGCGCACGGTTTGGGTCCTCAATCCGCTCGATGAACGACGCGGGGTCCAAGGGCGTGAACAGGCCAGATCGCTCCAAGTCGGCGGCGATGACGTTCGACAGCTGCCCGGCCAGCTCCTGATCCTGCGCGCCGCCGCCCGGTAGGAACGCCGGTATGGCAATGCGCAAGGGCTCGACGGTGCCCTGGTCAACCGTGCCCTTGACCTGGGCAAGCGCGGGCGTGATCGCCAGCACAGCAACAACCGAGAGTGCAAGCAGCGCCAGTACTGCAAGCGACCTGCAAGCCAACATGAGTTGAAACCGGGGCTTCGGCTCCTTGCCCTCAATGTAGAAGGCATGAGCGTGCGCCGGATGCGAGGGCAGCACCCAGGCATTGGCATTCGTGCAAGTTGGCATAGGGTTCATCGCATCTCGCATTCACATCAGCCGGAGAACAGCGCGCTCGGATCAAAGTCAATATCCCAACTGCGCCAGTTCTCGTAAGGGCCTGGCATGGCATAAGGTTCGCACTGCTTGACCGCCCTTTGTGCGTTTTCAGCGGCAAGTTGCGCCGCCGGCGACGAGCCGGAGCGCGTCACCCTCGGCTCACCCTCGACATAGCCTTGCGCATCGAGCGTGAACACCAGATGCACGATCTGATCGCCTGCGTCGCCGGCGCCGGTCAACACGCTCCAGCAATCCCGCACTTTGCTTTTGAAGATGCCGAACAGCAATTGCTCCTCGCGCGCCGACAGCTTGGTGCCGCTGGCCTGATTGGCGCCGAACGCCTCCTCAACCACTGACTTTTGCGGGTCGGCGGGATCGCCCTCGGCAGCTGGGGCGGAACTCGCACTTGGCAACTTGTTCAGCAATGCCTGCATGTCCTGCAGGCTACCCTTCGGCTTGGCCTTGGGCTTTGGCTTGGCAACCGGCTTGGGTTTCTCAGCCGGCTTCTCGACCTTTTTCGGTTCGGGCTTAGACTCTGGCTTCGGCGGCTCCGGCGGCGTTTCCTTCAGCTTCTCGGCGATCGGATCCGGCGCCGGTTCTGGCTTCGGTTCTGGCTTCGGTTCTGGCTTTGGCTCCGGCTTGGCTTCTGGCTTGGGTAGTTCGGGCTTCGGGGGCTCTACCTTCGGGGGCTCTGGCTTCGGTGGCTCAACCTTGGCAGGCTCCAGCGCCGCGACCGGCTTGGGTTTAGCCTTGGCTTCCGGTGGTGGCGCCGGCTTGGCGGCTGCGTCGGGCTTGGGTTCCTTGAGCTTGGATTTTTCCGCGCCCTTGCGGATGTCGGTCAGCTCAGCGACCGTCAGCAGCTCGACCTGGATCGGGATCGATTGCGGATCGACCAGCGGTTTGGCGCCGCCAATAGAAATCAGCGCCCAAAGCAACAGCCCGGCGTGCAGCACAACAGAAATGATCAGACCAATGCGCATCGGTTCCGGCTGCTCGCCTCACGACCCTTCGACTTCAGTGACCAGTGACAGCTTCTTGAAACCCGAGGCGCTCAAGCGGCCCATGACCTTCATCACCGACCCGTAGTCAGCTGCCTTGTCGCCTCGCACATAAACCGCGTCATCGTTCTTTGGCCGGGTGGCGAAGATCGCCGTCAGCTTGGCTGCTAGCTCCTCCACCGGCACCGCCGTCTTGTTGTCGCCGATGTAAACCTCGCCAGCCTTGCCGACTGTCACCGTCAGCGGTGGTTCCTTCGGCGTCGAAAGCTGTTTGCCCTTGGTTTGCGGCAGTTCGATGGGGACGCCAGCCGTCAACAACGGCGCCGACACCATGAAGATGATCAGCAGCACCAGCATGACGTCGACCATCGGCGTGACGTTGATATCGGCCATCGGCCGCGACTTACGCCGGCCGCGGCCACGCTTGCGACTGCCGCCGCCATCGGCGCTGAGACTGGCTCCCATGGCGCTATGACCTCTGGTCGACTTGGCGCGAAACGATCGCCGCGAACTCATCGGCGAAGCCTTCAAGCCGCTGGCTGAGTCGCGCCGCGTCACTCTGGAACTTGTTGTAGAATACCACCGAGGGGATCGCCGCGAGCAGCCCCAATGCCGTGGCAAACAGCGCCTCGGCGATGCCGGGCGCTACCACCGCCAGGCTAGTGTTCTGGCTGGCGGCAATCGCCTGGAAGCTCGTCATGATGCCCCAGACGGTGCCGAATAGGCCGATGAACGGCGCTGTTGAACCCACCGTCGCCAGGAACAGCAGCCGATTTTCCAGCCGCTCCATCTCGCGCGAGATGGTCACGTCCATCACCTTCTCGACACGCAGCAGGATGCCCTTGAGAGTCTTGGGGTTGCCGTCGACTGAGCGCTTCCACTCGCGCATGGCGGCGACGAACAGCGCGCCCATGGCCTGCACCTTTTGGCGCGACATCTGGCCGTAAAGTTCCTCGAGCGACTGGCCAGACCAGAACAACTGTTCGAACTGCCCGGTTTCACGCCGGGCGCGGCCGAACGTCACCAGCTTCTCGACAATGATGGCCCACGACCAGATCGACGCGAACAGCAGTCCGACCATCACGATCTGGACCACCAAGCTGGCTTGCAGGAACAGGTTGACGAAGGACATGTTGTGTCCCACGGCGACGGAGTTCACGACGTCAACGGTTTCCATGGATCATCAGACTCGGTTGCAGCCCGCCCGCCGTCAGTTCGCCGTTGCCGATCGGACAGGCCGATCATGCGCCATGGAAACAATCCACGGCGCCGGTTATTGACGGTTTCGAAATAAGCGCCTGTGTCCCACAGACGACGCCATACTGCAACGCAATGTGACTAATTTGAGGGGTTGGCAGGGTGTGTGCGGATGGTTGTGCTGACGACGACCAATCCGGCAGCGATTTCGGCGACACTCCTGTGAACGCGATGCCAGATGCTGAGGCGCGGATGTCGGGTGCGAAAGACCTGTTGGGCCGTCTCGCACCGATGGGCGGCGCCGCGTAGCCGCGTTAGCACTTGCACCTTTGCCAATGCGAACTGCTGCCCGTGGCTGGTGCGATACGGCCAGGGGCCTTTCGTGCCCTACGGCGCGAATCGTTCGCGGATCCTGATGGGCAGGCGCAGCGGCCGGCCCGCTTTCGACACCAGCGCCAGCAACACTTCGGCGCGGGTCAGGCGCTGCTCGGCCAGCCAGATCGTTTGTTCCAGGGTGATGGTGGCCTTGGTGACATCCATCGGCCGCGTGACGACTTCCAGCACGTCGTCGATGCGGGCGGGGCGGTAGAAGTCCAACGTCAGCCGGCGCACGACAAAGGCGGCGGGTTCGGCGCTGTCGCCAGCGGCAAGGTCGCGGTGGGTGACGCCGAGCAGGCGCAGATAGTCGGAGCGGCCGCGTTCGCACCAGCGCACATAGGAGCCGTGATAGACGATGCCGGAAAAGTCCGTATCCTCGAAATAAACGCGGACGCCGAGCCGGTGACCGCCGGTTTCAAGCCGGCCGGCGAGGTCAGGCCAGGCCGCGCCAGGACCGGACACTGGTGGTTCAGGACTCACAGTCTAAGCGCCCAGCTCAAGCAGCACGATTTCGGGCGGCACGCCGAGCCGCACCGGGGCGATGGAACAGCCCAACCCGCCCGATACCACCATGTGCCGCTCGCGGTCGACGACGTGGCCATAGCCGTATTTGTTGCCATAGCGCGACGGCACGACCGGCGACCAACCCATGGCACGGATCTGGCCGCCATGGGTGTGGCCCGACAGGGTGATGGCGACGCGATCGGTCACTTGCTTGAGAATGTCCGGCTCATGGGCGAGCAGCACAACCGGGGCGTCATCAGTAACCTGCGCCAGCGTGCCTGGCAGATCGTCAACGCCGCGCCGCCGTTGCTGGCCGCCGGCGTAACGCCTGAGCAGCGCCAACTGGTCACCGAGGCCCGCCAGCCAAAACGCCCTACCATTCTTTTCCAATCGCACGGCACGATTGTGCAGCACCGGGATGCCTGCCGCGATCAGCGCCTTTTCGGCGATGATCGGGCCTTTGCCGGCCCTTTGCGCGGTGCGATCGTCCCACCAGTCATGATTGCCAAGGATGGCGTGCACGCCGAGCGGCGCTCGCAACTGCCCGAGCGGTGGCGCCCATTGCGCGGCGTCGACCTGTCCAGTCACCCAGTGATGGCCGGCGACATAGTCTCCAAGCAGCGCAATGGCATCAGCGCCCAGGCCGTTGGTGACCGTGACGATGTGGGCGATGCGCTCAGGCGACATCCAGGGCTGGCAGGCATGAATGTCTGCCAGCAAGGCCAGCGTGACGCGTTGGCCGGCGGGCCAGCCGGGCGGCGTCAGCCGATAATTGGTGACGACCAGGCGCAACGGCTCGACGCCGGTGGCATAAGCCGGCACCGCGAACACGCCCGCAACCGTGCCGCCAGCAATCTGCAGGAAACGCCGGCGGGTCAACCATCGTTTGGCGGTCACGGGGGAGCGCTCATTTCTATTTGCGTCGAGGCCGGGAGCACAAGGCCGGGGACACAGTACTTAACTCGGCTCGCCGGCGGGTGCTGACATGACGCAACGCCAGCAGCCGAATTAAGTAATGTGTCCCCTCGTTTGCGTCGTATGCGTTACTTCTTCTTGCGGGTTGGCAATGGCATATCAATGGTCATGCCGGCGGCGAGCGCAGGGGCGGCTTCGTTGGCGGCGGCGGGTGCCGCTGTGCTGGCGCCATCGGCTGTATCCGTCGACGACACGCCGGTCATTTCCAGGGCCATACCAGGACCAGCGGAAGCCTCAGCGCTCTCGCCAGCATCACTGCCGGCTGCCGCCTCGGCCTTTTGCTTGGCCCGCGTCACCTTCTCGATCTGACGCCATTTCAGCACGTTGTTCTGGTGGTCGCGGATGGTTTCGGCGAAGGCGTGGCCGCCCGAACCGTCGGCAACGAAGTAGACGTCGTTGGTCTTGGCTGGATTGAGCACGGCGTCGATCGCGGCGCGGCCTGGATTGCTGATCGGTGTCGGCGGCAGCCCTGCCACCTGATAGGAATTGTAAGCGTGCTTGGCATCCAGCTCACTGCGCGTAATGCCGCGTCCGAGCGCGCCCTTGCCACCGGTGACGTAGTAGATGATCGTCGGGTCCGATTGCAGCCGCATGCGCTTGCGGATGCGATTGACAAAGACGCCAGCGACGCGGTCGCGCTCGTCGGCCCGGCCGGTCTCCTTTTCAACGATGGAGGCCATCGTGACGATTTCTGCCGGCGTCTTGAACGGCAGATCGGGCGCGCGCTGTTCCCATTGCTTGGCCAGATATTTCTTCTGATCATCTTGCATGCGCGCCAGCAGATGTTGCGGTCCATGCCTCGCGAGAATTTGTAGGTATCGGGCAGCAGCGTGCCTTCCTCGGGGATCTGCGCCACCTCGCCACTCAGACCTTCCTGGGCCTTGAGGATTTCAACAATCTGATAGCTGGTGCGGCCCTCAGGCACGGAAACCTTGAGCAGGATCGCCTTGCCTTCAACAAGCGTCTCGATCACCTGGCGGATGCTGGCGTTCTTTTTGAACTCGTACTCGCCTGCCTTTAGTTTGCTGTTGGCACGCATCAAGTAAGAGCCGAGCACGAAGATGCGCGGATCACTGATGGCGCCCTCGCGCTCGAGCCGTTCGGCGACGGCATTGACGCCCTCGCCCTTTGGAATGGCGATGACCATCGGGTTGACGAGCGGGCCGGGCCGGTCGAACTGGTTCATGAAGTAATAGATCGCGCCGCCGGCCAAGAGCAGCAGCAACACCAGCACGGTCAGCGCTGCATTCATGAAGCGGACGGCCGAACTGAACCGCTTCGAGCCGGCCGAACCAGCGCTGCCGCGCGCGCGGCGGCGCTGACGGGGCGGCTCGGGACCGCGCGCTGGCTCCAGGATTTCGTTGGGGCTGCGCGGCATGGGGCCACGCCGGCGCTCCTCGCCCCGCTGCCGCCGGTCGTCAAGATCGTCGGTCTCGTCAATTCCAGGGCCCTGCGGTGCCCGTGAATTCCGCATTGGCATCATCCGTCTTGCACTACTCAGCCTGCGCTACGCCGCTAACTTAGCCGTATCGCGGACCCCACCCTAGAGCTGAATATGGCAAAAGCCCGGTCCAAGACCAGGACCCAGCGTCGCGCCTCGTAGTTGCGTGCTGGTTTTGCGTGCTGATGGCGATCGCTGCCGGCTAGCCCGAGCGCTGCCCGCGCGTTACCCACTCGTTGAATGTAGGCTACAGCAACACGGTGCCATCAGCGAACAGCAGCTTCTCGATGCCAAACAGAATATCGCCGCCGTCGCTGCCGCCGCTGACCAGGAAGCTGCCGTCAGCGCGTTCGGAAATGCGATAGGCCGCCTCGTTGCCGGCGAATACGGCGGTGTCGATGCCGTTGCCGCCCTCCAGCCGGTCCTTACCGGCGCCGCCGCGCAGCAAATCGTTGCCAGCGAGCCCGAGCAGGATGTCAGCGCCGAGCCCGCCCTTCAGCGTGTTGGCGATGGCGTTGCCCGTGATGCGATCAGCGCCACGGCCGCCAATGACATCTTCCAATGTCGTGCCAAAGGCGATCGCCAAGTTATTGATCAGACCGCCAATAGAAGACCAGGCGCCGACGCGCAGGTCGATGGTCTGCGCCATGCCGAAGCCCGAGAGGTTTAACGTGTCGCGGCCGCCAGCATCCCAGATGGTGACAACAGGCGCCGTATTCTTGCTGAAGTCGAAGGCATCGCGACCGGCCGTGGAGCCGAAGCCATAGGTGGTTGCGCCAAGCCGGGTTGTCAGATCCGCGCCATAAATTGCTTGGATCGCCAGAATGTCATGCAACATCGGCGTCGCGGCATAGGAGTTACCGTGATTGGTGGCGCTGCCATCGTCCTCGGCGTCGAAATAGGACATGACGGTGAAGCGGCGCGTGTCCTGCCGGTACAAGGCATCGCCAGCATAATCGGCGTTACCATCATAATTACCGGGATGATCGAGGCCAAGCGCGTGCCCGATCTCGTGCAGATAGGTGACGTTGCCATAGCTGCCGAGAGTCAGATCGCTGTCCTGATCATGCGTCGTCCAATTGTGTGCAAACCAGATATCAGCGTCCTGAATAGCGAAGCGGCCGTTGCTTTGGCCGCCATAGACGGTTCCAGCATAGGTCGAACCGCCGGTCGTGCTGGAATAAGCGAACGTGATGTTGGCGGTGCCGTTGACCTGGGTCAGCGATGGCTTGATCAGATCGTCCCATAGCTCGAAAGAGGTCGCCGCCGTGGCTTTCATAACCGGCCCGAGCGGCCGGAAGCCCACGGATTCAGAGCTGCCATCGGGAGCGCTGTCCGGCATGGCATAGGTGATAGTGGCGCCCTTCCAGCCGGTACCGCTGTCGAGTCGCGCCTTAACCTGCGCCAGTGAATAAACGGGCTTGGCCATTCGTTGCCCCCTGCCGAACTGGTGTCCTCGAGGGCGGCAGTATGGCGGCGCGACCGTTACGTTGCGTTAACGCGATGACGACAAATGACTCGAACTCCCTCCCGGCCTTCGAGCCGGTGAACTAATCGGCAAACACTCCGAACTGTCATGGCCGCGCACCGGCCACGCACGGCAAGCTCTAATCAGTCAGCCGCGGTATTGGCAACGCGCTTTGGGCCCAATCGGATGAAGATCGGGCCGCCGCCATTCGAGCGATAGCGCATCCGGCCACGTCGCGCTGATCATCAGACGCGGCCCTTCCAAGGCACGAGCCGGCGTTCGAGGTAGCGCATCACCAGATCAAAGGCGTAAGCGATCGCCGCAATGATGAAGATGCCCATGATCACGGTTGAGGTCTGCAGGAATTGCGAGGCTGACAGCACCATGAAACCAATGCCGCTCGTCGCCGCAACCATTTCAGCGGCAACCAGTGTCGTCCAGCCGACGCCCATGCCGATGCGCGTTGCTGTGATGATTTCAGGCATCGCGGCCGGCAATATGACTTGTGTCAAGACCTGCCAGGGCGTTGCACCGAGTGAATAGGCCGCGTGGACCTGCTCGATTGCCACGGAACGCACGCCAGAACGGGCGCCGATAGCGACGGGCGCAAATATGGCGAGGAAGATCAATAGGACCTTCGACAGCTCGCCAATGCCGAACCACACGATCATCAGCGGCAGATAAGCGAGTGGTGGTACCGGCCGGTAGAATTCGATTGGCGGATCGAAGATACCGCGCATGACGCGGCTCATGCCCATGGCCAAGCCGATTGGAATAGCGGTCAAGCAAGCCAATGCCAGCGCTCCGAACACGCGCGCCACGCTGATCCAGGTATGTTCGAGCAACGTGTAGTTGGCGAAGCCTTCAGTTGCGACCTGCACGAACTTTTGGAAAATCGCGACGGGCGACGGCAGAAATAGCGGCTTGATCCATCCCGCCCAGGTCGCGAACGCCCAGAAGGCGATAATCGCAAGTGCAGAAGCGGCGCTGATCAACAGACTGTCGCCCTGACCGGGGACGCCATAACTTTGGCCTGGTTTAGTCGGCTTGATCTTGAAGCGCGACTTTTGGCGTGGCGCGGATTTTTTGCCGTCAAGCATGCTCGCCTCCCGCCGCTTCATCGCCAAAGATGATCGCCAGCACCTTTTCGCGCATTCTGATAAATTCAGGCGATGCCTTTACCGCCCGCGCATCGGCGCCGGCCAGGTACCGGTGGCTGAAATCAAGATCGAAGGTGTGCGTGATGCGGCCGGGCCGGGGCGACATGACGATCAGGCGCGTCGCCATGAAAAGTGCTTCTTCGACACTGTGCGTGATGAAGAAGACCATCTTGGAAGTCTCCTTCCAGATGCGAATGATCAACTCCTGCGCCTTTTCGCGTGTCAACGCGTCCAATGCCCCCAGTGGCTCATCCATTAAGAGTATCTCAGGATCATTGGCGAGTGCGCGGGCAATGCCGACGCGCTGCTGCATGCCGCCGGAAAGCTGATAGATCGGGTGCGTCTCGAAAGCGTTGAGACCAAGACTGCCGAGATGCTGGCGGGCAATGCCGTAACGCTCCTTTTTGTCCAAACCCTTTAGTTTCAAGCCGAAGGCGACATTGTCGATGACGTTGAGCCATGGCAGCAATGCGTGCTTCTGAAACACCACGGCGCGGTCAGCGCCGGGCCCCGTGACAAGTTCGCCATTCAATGTGATCTGCCCGCGTGACGGGGCCAGGAACCCGGCCAGCAGATTTAGCAAGGTCGACTTGCCGCAACCCGATGCCCCCAGCACGACCACCAACTCGCCCGATTTGATCTCGAGTTGAATGTCGGCGAGCGCGGTCAGCATGGGTGCATGCGCACCAGCCGGGAACTCCACCCAAACATGGTCGACGTGAAGAGTGCCCATTGCGCCGCTCACCTCATTGGGAACCTCTCCACCGCGACCGGTGAAGTAGCATAACTGTCGGGGCGATCGGCGATCACCCCGACAAGCGAATGTGGCATTCAGGTCATAGCTTTGCTCACCCGGATCGACGATGACGGAGTCCGGAACCAAGGTGAGCGAACGTGGCGTTTACTTCATCGCTGCAGCGAGGTAGTCCGCATTCACAAACTTCGAATAATCTTCCTGCACCGCGTCGACGCGCTTATTTTCCATCAGGAACTTGGCTGTCGCCAGCATGTTCTTCTGATTGCCGCCGCCGAGCCAGTCGGCTCCCGCCATTTCCTTTAGGGTCGGGAATGCATAGCCCTTCAGCGCTGCTGGCACTTCTTCGGCAGGTGAGCCTGTGCGTTCAGCGATGGCTTTGACGGGGGCCGAGTCGGCCGTCCAAGCATCCTTGTTGGAATTGTAGGCGGCGTTGGCGGCTTCGAGCGCTTTCAGGAATTTAGTCATGAATTCGGGATTGGCGGCGCCGAATTCACGGTTAACGACCCAGCCATCAAATGTTGGCGCGCCTGCAACCTGATTGGCGGCCACGATCAGTTTGCCGGTCTTCAATACCTTGCCTTTGGCAGGTTCCCAGATGAACGTGGCGTCGATCTGGCCTTGATCCCAAGCGGCCGTGATCTGATCCGGCTTCATGCCGATTACTTCGACGTCGGTAGGCGCCAGGCCTGCATTCTTAACCGCGCCCATCAGCGAATAGTGCGCCGTTGAACCCAATGGCACACCGACCTTCTTGCCCTTAAGATTTTCGACTTTTTCAATTCCCGAACCATTGCGTGCAATCAGTGACTCGGCATCACCGATGATGTTCGAAATAGCGAACAGCTGGTAGTCGACGCCTTGCGACGCACCAATGGCAAGCGGTGACGAACCCAGTTCGGACAGCTTCAGATCACCCGACGCCATGGCGGCGATGATCTCGGCGCCGGAGCCGAATTTGCGCCATTCGATCTTCCAACCTGTGGCCTTCTCGAACTCACCGGCGGCGGCCGCCGCCTGCATCGGAATCGGCGTGCCGAAATGGCCGATCACGACCGTTTCGGCCAATGCCGACGTGCTGGCGGCGCTGGCCATGACGATGGCGGCGATGGTTCCGATCAGAGTACGTCTGGCGAGCATTGGTATGTCTCCCTCGTGGTTTGGTTGCGTTCACAGTCACCGGTCTGTGCCGGATAGCGGTAAGCGAGTGCCCTGGCCTCAGTGTGGCCTGGTGGCGTCGAAAATGCCGTTGTACCCGAACAAGCCGGCGCTGCCGCCGGTGTGCAGGAACACGATGGTGTCGGACTTCTTGAAGTTCCCAAGGCGGATCAGATCGATCAGTCCCGCCATGCCTTTGCCGGAGTAAACCGGGTCGAGGAGAATCCCTTCGGTGCGGGCCAGCAGATTGATGGCGTCGACCATGGCATCGGTTGGTATGCCATAGCCTGGCCCGACATAGTCCGTGTTGGCGACCACTTTGTCACGCTCTACGGTGCCGGGGATCCCCAGCAAGTCAGCGGTAGCACAAGCTAGTTTGTAGACATTCTCTTCCTGTTGCGGCCGGGCCGCGCGCACGCCGATGCCAAGGACAGGTATGTAGCTGCGGCACCCTTCGAAGCCAGCGACAAGTCCAGCCTGCGTGCCAGCGCTCCCCGTCGCATGCACCAGTTGATCGATGTGCAAAGACTGATCATTCGCCTGAGCGACAAGCTCCATGGCACAGTTGACATAACCGAGCGCGCCGATCGCGTTCGATCCACCGCCGACGATGATGTAGGGTTTGCCGCGCGCAGCCCGGACTTCCTCGGCCGCCACTTCCATCGCTGCGTTCATGTCGGTGCCGCCCGGATAGATCCGGGTGGGGGAACCGTGAATATGGTCGAGTAGCACGTTGCCGGATTCGCAATAATCGCGCTGCTCGCTCCTAGTCCGGTTCTCCAGAAGGATCTGGCATTTCAAGCCGAGTTTGGCGGCGGCGGCCGCAGTTTGCCGGGCGTGGTTCGACTGTACAGCGCCTTGGGTGATGATCGTATCAGCCCCCTTTTCGAGGGCGTCGGCCATCAGGAATTCGAGCTTGCGGGTTTTATTGCCGCCCGATGACAGACCCGTGCAGTCATCCCGCTTGATGTACAGTTTCGGTCCACCAAGATGTTTGGAGAGATTGGGCATCGCCTCCAATGGCGTCGGCAAATGCCCCAAACGGACGCGCGGAAATCTAGCGAGGTGCATGCGATCCGGACTCCTGCAACAGACGGCTTTCGATCAGACTAGAAACCTTTCCGTATTGCGGCCAATGCCAAGAAAGTGCCGTTTAATGCCGGCAAGGCATCGCCTTCAGTCGGCCTCGTTCGGGTTTTCGAGGCCATGCCGGATGACCGCGACGATCGTCGCGCAACTTTCGCGTGGCAGAGCCAAGGGGATGCGCATGTCGCAGACTTCTCGCAACACCTGCCGCGTGCGCGGCAGTGCCTGTTTGTCGTCGACATATTCCCAATGGTCATGGACGCTGGTGAAACCGACGGGCTTGTTGCGGCCGAACCATTTGATGAAGACGCCGCGCTCCGCGCAGGCATCGAGAAACTGCTCCATGCTGGCATCGCTGCGCCCAGCGATGGAAAACTGGATCGAACTGGCGACATAGCGTTCGTTCTGTGGCCGGCTGGGGACTCGCACCCCGATGATAGTGCCGAGCCCATCGGCGAGAAGCCGGTAGCGCTCGTTCCAGATCTCGGCACGTTCCGCCAGCAGTGGGATTTGTGGGCGCGCCACGGCAGCGGCCAGATTCGACATGCGCAGGCTGAAATTCGGGGTATGGCCCCGGTGCGCTTCGAAATACTCGAGGCTGGGCCGCGCCTTGTGCTGAGCGTAAAGCATGTAGCTGCCGGAATACAGTATCGCCTTGGCGGCGATATCGGGATCGCTGGTCACAAGGAGCCCGCCTTCACCGGCATTGATATGTTTGAAGGACTGCAGGCTGAAGCAGCCGATCGCGCCGAACGTTCCAGTAAACGTGCCGTTCCATTTGGCACCCATGGTATGGGCGCAGTCCTCGATCAGCGTCAGGCCGTGCCGGTTACAAATCGCTACGAGATCGTCCATGTCGCAAATGTGGCCGCGCATGTGCGAGAGCAACAGCACCTTGGCACCGCTTTCACGCGCTTTCCTGTCGAGGTCCGCCAGGTCGATCTTGTAAGTTTCGTCGATCTCGACGAACACCGGCTGCGCGCCGGCGTGCTCAACAGCGCCCGGCACCGGCGCCAGTGTGAACGCATTCATCAGCACTTTGTCACCATGTCCGACGCCCGCGCATTTCAGCGCAACAAACATGCTGGCGCCGCATGAATTGAAGGCCGCGCAGTACTTGCTGCCGATGTAAACCGCGTAATCCTCTTCAAGCGCCGTTGCTTCCGGCACACCAGTGCGGTCTTCGCCATAGCGATGCAATTTGCCTGCACGCATAATGGCGATGGCGCGTTCAATGCCCTCGTCCGGAATGGGGCCCGGCAAACTGAGATCGAGGTCGAGGCGAGGTCCGCTGACAGTCATTTCTGGTCTTCCGGTTCAAGGTCAAAGTGTTCAGCGGGAAAGTATTTGCCAAGCCGGATATCGGCGGTCCGGGCATGCGCTTCCATGCCCTCGAGCCTGGAAATGCGCGCCGCCACCGGCGCGACGACGCGGCTCGCTTCGCGCGTCATGCGCTGATAAGTCAGCACCTTCAGGAACTTCGCGGCGCTGAGCCCACCGCTGTAGCGGGCGGCCCCCCTGGTCGGTAGAATGTGATTAGGTCCGGCGCATTTGTCGCCGAACGCCACCGTGGTTTCCTCGCCCAGGAACAGAGAGCCATAGCTGCGTAGCGATTTCAGCCACCAATCGAGGTCCGCTGCCTGGATGTGCAGGTGCTCGGAGGCATAAGTCTCGCTAACCGCACACGCTTCCTCGCGGCTACTCACCATGATCACCTCACCGTAGTCGCGCCACGCCGCCCCCGCCGCCTGCCGAGCAGTTTCGGGAAGTGCCGCGATCATGCCCGGCATCAGCGCGATCACGGCTTCACCCAGCTCGCGTGACAGCGTGATCAGCCATGTGGGTGAATCGGGCCCATGTTCGGCTTGGCCCAGGAGATCAGCGGTGACGATTGCGGCGTCTGCTGTCGCGTCGGCGATGACCATCGTTTCGGTGGGGCCAGCGACAACATCGATGCCAATCTCGCCAAACAGCATGCGCTTGGCTTCAGCGACGAAGCGGTTGCCGGGTCCGACAACAATATCGGCTGGTTGCCGCGTGAACAGGCCAAAGGTCAATGCCGCGATCGCTTGCACGCCGCCGAGTGCCAGAATGGTGTCGGCACCGGCGATGTCCATGGCATAGAGAATGGCCGGGTTGATGCCGCGGTCGCGATGCGATGGAGTTGCGGCAATGACATTCTGGACGCCAGCTACCCGCGCTGTTCCCACACTCATCAAGGCTGATGCGGCGTGTGAATAGCGTCCGCCCGGCACATAGCAGCCCGCCGTCGTGACGGGGATCACCCGCTGCCCAGCGACGAGACCCTCGATCAGATCGACTTCGAATTCGCGGACCGAATCGCGCTGATGCGCAGCGAAAGCGCAGATCCTGTCGCGCGCGAACTGGATGTCGCTCTTGACGCTTTCCGGCAAAGCGCGGGTAGCGGCGTCGATCAGGTTGCGGCTGACGATGATATCGCCGTCCCAGCCATCGAGCTCACGGGCATACCGGGTCGCGGCTTGCTCGCGGCCTTCTCGGAGGCGACTCAGCATTTCGTCGACCGTGGCTTGCGTTTCCAGATCGCTGCTTGCGGCGGTCTTGGACGCCTTCTTCAAATAAACAGGGGTCACGACTTCTCTCCCGGCGGGTCAGGCAACGGTTCGAGCTTGCGCGCGTAGGCAACCGAGCGGCGCGCCAAGACATCAGTTGAATCGATCATGGTCCTTGAATTTTCGCCGTCGGCCAAGACAAGTGGGATTTCCGTGCAGCCAGCGACCAGCAGGTCAGCGCCTCGCACGACCAAAGCTTCGCCCAACGCGCGGATCGCGGATCGGACTGCATCGCCGCGATCTCCCGCTTTGATCTGATAAAGAAGCGCCATCAACTCGGCCTGCGCAGCTGCCATGGGCTCAATGACATCGATGCCATGGTGTCCGAAAGCGACATGATAAATTCTGGCATCGAGGCACCCCTGTGCTGCCAGCAAGCCAATCCGCCGGGCTTGCGGATACCGGACACGGACTTCTTTGACGACTTCCTCAATGAGGCTGACGAAGGGTAGCGTGGTTGCCGCGCGAACATCGCTTTCAAACGCATGGGCGGTGTTGCACGCCATGACGATAAAGTCGGCTCCGGCGCGTTCGAGTGCGCACGCCATGCCGGCCAGCATCGGCGCTGGAGACGGCCCGCAACCTGCGATCGCGTCGTTGCGGTTGGGCGTCTTGGGGTTGATTTCGACGATCAGATGTACATGCTCTTGATCGGTTAATGCGTTTGAATGCGCCAGCACCTTGCCAATGAAGTCGTGCGTCGCCTGCGGCCCCAGTCCGCCAATCACCCCAACAATGAGTTCATCCGCGCTGTCCACTAGCACACCTCGATTGCGCGCAGGCTAGTCGAAGGCATCTGTTCCTCCCAATGCGCAAATAAGATGACTTTATGTGATTCCGGCATGGCGGCGTGCGCGGCGTCCATGATCCTCAACCGCGCGCACCGCCTGTCAACAGGCACGCGGCTTGCCAGATTGCCTCGACATCTTTCGTGGATTTTCGCGCGGCCCGGTAAAGCCAAATCTCCAATGTAGCTTCTGGCAGCCCGTCGCCTGCCGGTACCAAACTACCCAGATCCAGATCGGCCGCGATCAGCCTGCGGGGCAACCAGGAAACGCCAGCGCCGGCACGTGTTTGCGCGCGTACCGCTTCAGCAAACGCACTCTCGTATGTAAGCCGCAATGGCAGTGGGCTGGCCAGCGTGCCGAGAAGGCTGGCGGTAACCTTTCCGAGAAAGGCATCCGGCGCATAGTTGAGAAAGGGCACAGCTGCGCCATTGCCAGCATCGAGGCGATGGCAGGCGCGCCCGGTCGCATCGGCCGCGCACACCGCCACCAAGCTGTCCGTTGCGATCACGACGCCATGAAAGTCTGCTGAAATTACAGGATTGGGTACTTTGTCAAAACGATAGCACAGCAGGAAATCACAACCGCCTTGCAAAAGCAGTTCGACGCAGTCATGGAGATTGTCGGCGATGACCTTGGTTGCTAAGCGATCGAGGCCTTTGCTGACGGACGGCCACCAGACCGGAAAGAAATCGACCGCCAATGAATGCGGCATCGCCAGCTTCAACATTGAGCCGGCGCCCGTCGAAGCTGCGCGGGCTTCATCGCGGGCCGAGCGGAGTTCCCGCACCAACTGTTCGGCGACAGGCAAGAATTTCGCACCGGCTGGGGTGAGCGCGATCGGGTGGCTGCCACGATCAAGCAGCGACGCTCCGAGCCAAGTCTCAAGGGCCTTCAGCCGGCGGCTGAAGGCTGGCTGTGTGACATTGCGGGTCTCGGCCGCCCGCGAGAAGTTGCCACTGCCAGCGACTGCAAGAAAGTCTTCAAGCCACTTGAGTTCCAAGACTTTGCTTTCAATGCCTCAAGTCCAATCACGGCACAGTTCCCTGCTCGTTCTTCAATTTAGGAGCGCACTACCGGCGGTGTCAACGTATTTGGACACGGCGGATGTGTGCCAACGGCATGGCATCGATGGCAAGAGGCTGCGCGGCAGCAAGCGATCAGACGCCAAGCCGCTGCATGTGCTGTCGGCGTTTGCTGCGGACCTCGCCGTGGTGATCGGCGATCTAACGGTCGAGCCGGACCAGAACGAGATCACGGCCGGCATGACCTTACTGAAAGGCTTGCCGCTCGAAGGCAGCGTCATCACCGGCGACGCCATATCTCGCATGGACTGGCACCGCCCAGGTGGCGCGCATCGAGCGCACGCGCCGCATCGGCGACAAGGAGAGCAGCGAGGTCGCTTACATCGTCACGAGCCTGCCCGCGAACGAGGCCGGATTAGACCGGCTGCTGGCATTGTTACGCGGCCATTTGAGTCATCGAAAACCGGTTGCACTGGGTCCACGACGTATCGATGAACGACGACTGTGGCTGCCGCCGCGCTGTCGCCCGAGCCCTGGCGAATCTACGCAACCTCATGCTCTGGCAGATCCGATCCCGTGGACTGGCCGGCACCGGGGCCCGCGAGAACCGCCGCGAGGACCGCGCCGCCGCCGCCGGGTGGAATCATTGTATGACCCTGTCAGCCCTCTCCCCTTGCTGGACGGGGAGAGGGACTCAAACTGCGCGGCTTGATCCGCACGCGCTGGGTGCGGCAAGCAAACCAGTATCACCCCTTCTTGATGCGGAAGCCCTCGTGGCAGCCTTGGCAGTTGCTGAACACCTTGCCAGCGGCAGCCTTGAAAGCGGCTTCGTCTTTCTTGGTGGCTTCGACACCGGCAGCGGCGTCAGCGGCGAACGCCGTCAATCGCGCCTTGAAGTCGTCGGTCTTAACCCAAATCGCGGGAGCTGAACTGGTGTCGCCCTGATCCGAGCCCTTCGGGAACAACTTGTCGAAATCGGCGACGAACGTGGTGCCGACCTTGTTCATTGTGCCGAGCGCTTCGGCGGCCTTGGCGGCATCGTAGGGCGCCTTGCCTTCCAGCATGCCACCAAGGACGCCGGCGGCTGCGCCAACGGACTTCATATGGGCGCGGCGATCCTTGATGGCATCGCCCTCAGCGAAAGCCATGGTGACAAAGCCAACGCAGCCAACCAGCAGAGTAGCGCCGACAATGCCGTGATATGCACGCAGTTTCATTTTGCACCTCATGCTCAGGATCACTGGCTGACGCGGCCACCCGGCCCCAGCCATCCAGATTGGATGCTAGTGCATGAAAATGCCGGCGTCACGTCAAACTGCCGCAGAATCTCTGAATGCGCCGGCAGGCTTCCTCCAGCACATCGGTGCCGGTGGCGTAGGAAATGCGGAAGAACGGCGACAAGCCGAACGCCGCGCCGTGCACGACGGCGACGCCCTCTTCCTCCAGTAGCGCGGTCACGAAGATTTCATCGGACGTGATCACGGTGCCGCGAGGCGTTGTCTTGCCGATCGTACCGGCACA
>JANNSA010000172.1:0-1832 GCA_031402115.1 Hyphomicrobiaceae bacterium
GGCGAGCAGCGGCTGAAAAACATCGCGGCGCCGGTCAGGGTGCATCGGGCAAGGCTGGGTGCTGTCCTGACCACTGCCAACGCCGAAACAAACGTGCAGGAAAAACCTTCCATCGCCGTCCTGCCATTCACCAACATGAGCGGCGATCCCGGCCAACAGTACCTCTCCGATGGCATCACCGAAGATATCATCACCGAGCTGTCGCGGTTCCGTCATCTTTCAGTCGCGTCTCGGCTGGCGTCGTTCCATTTTGCCGGCAAAGGCGGCAACCTCACGGAGATCGCGCGCCAGTTGAACGCCGACTTCATCGTCGAGGGCAGCGTCCGCAAATCGGGCGATCGCATGCGCATTACCGCCCAGCTCATCGATGCGAAGTCAGGGGCACATATTTGGGCGGATCGCTACGATCGTGTGACCCAAGACATCTTTGGCATTCAGGACGACACCGTGAAGTCGATCGTCGCGATGCTGGACGGCCGAATGGTCGCGGCCGTAGCCGCGACTGGTCACAAAAAGCCCACAGCAAACTGGACCGCCTATGACTGCCTGCTGCAAGGCCGTCAGCTTTGCAATGACTACCGGGAACCCGAGGCGGTTCCGCTGTTCGAGCGCGCGGTGTCCCTCGACCCGCAATTTGCGTTGGCCCATGCCTGGCTCGGCATCGCGCTCAGTGTGACGTACCTTCATCAACTCGAATCCGAAGGGATCGCCAGAGCGAATGCGGCCTCGAAGCAGGCGCTTGAACTCGACAGCAATGAGGCGACAGCGCATTGGTCCCGGGCCATGGCTCTGCTGTGGAGTGGTCAATTGGAGCGTTCGCGTGTTCATTTTGAGCGCGCCATGTCGCTCAATCCAGCCGACATCCAAATTCGCGGTGATTTTGCCGAGTGGCAGCGCATGAGCGGCAATCCCACGGCCGCCTTGGCAACGATCGAAACGGCACTTGCACAAGGGCCGTTTGTCCCGCAATGGTTCTCAGCCGTACGCGGTGAAATCCTGTTTGATCTCGGTCGTTACGCCGAGGCTGTGGAATTGTTGGAGGCGACTCCTCCCCATTACGTAAATGCCAGCCTTTATCTGGCGGCTGCATACAGTCAGATGAATGACGACATGAGAGCAATGCGCGCGATGGCTAACGTTCTCAAGGCCAGACCGTACGTGAGGGTGAGTCATTTGGCGCAGATTGTCAGTTACACGCCCACCGATGCGCAGTCTCGCTTCCTGGAGGGAGTGCGCAAAGCCGGGTTGCCCGAATGACCACAACCCGCCGCCTCGCCGCGGTTCTGGCCGCTGATGTGGCCGGCTACGGCGCGCTGATGGGTGTGGACGAGGAAGGCACGCTGGCGCGGCTGACGGCGCATCGCGGCGAGTTGGTCGGCGCCACCATGGCCAAGAAGCATGGCCGAATCGTAAAGACGACGGGCGACGGCATGCTCGTCGAGTTCGGCAGAATCGTCGTTGCGGTGCGCTATGGTGAGATGGCAGAAGATATGGGCGCAGACGAACATGGCGCCAACAACACAGGTGTTGCGCGTCGACACTGAGTCAATCTTCGGGTCACAAGCGACGGCTCCAGACCATGACAATGCGTCGGCGGGCACGCTCGGTCTAGCCCTATCAGCGGACGTTCATTCTTGGCCTTCGCCGCCCGTGACGGCGATCCTGGGGCTGAACTGGAGGCCGCTCAGGGACCTGAAAGAGGTCTGAAGCGGAGGTTCTGTTCCGTTGCTAATCGGACCCCCTTACCTAGACAACCGTTCCTCTGTTAATCGGACCCCAAGAACGCAAAAAGGCCGCCCAGCCGGGAGGGGCTGGGCGGCGAACGGCCAGGC
>JANNSA010000173.1:0-8532 GCA_031402115.1 Hyphomicrobiaceae bacterium
CCTTTCGCACCTTACGCCCCGCTCAGCTCCGGCTGGCCGGGCTTTCGCCGCGATCGACGCGGCGGGAGAAGTCGGTCTGGCCGCCGCCGGCCAGGACACGCGCCTGTTCGATCCAGCTTTCGCGTTCGATGCGGCCGCGGAAATCGAGCGCCTGGCTGACCATCTCGATGTCGCGCTCGGTCCATTGCGCGATGTGGCTGTACTGCGTGATGCCCATCGACATCAGCTTCTTCTCGATGACGACGCCGATGCCTTTGATCCGCTTGAGATCGTCGGGACGTGACGAGCGCAGCACGCGCGGGCCGTTGGCGGGCGCCGGCATGTCGCGCGAACCGGTCGAGGCCGTGTCGGTCACGCTGGTCATGGGCGTCGGCGTGGCGATGGCTGGCACGACCGCATTCGGGACAGGCATAGCCGGCGGCGGTGTCAGCGGCACCGCCAACGGCACGGCTGCCTTGGCCTCGGTCAGGACCGCCCGCGTCGCGCCGGCGACGGCAGCCGCAGTGCCAACGGCACCCGGCGGGATGATTGAAGCGGTTTGCGAGACGGTTGGCGTCCGGTCCACTGGGACAGTCACTGGCACAGTCAGGGGCGTGGCTGGCACAGCGACGGCAACCGGTAGTGCTGCCGCAGGTTGCGCCGCGCGAGCCTGGTCGACGCGCGCACGGGGCGGCTTGCCCGCAATCAGTTCGCGCGCTTGCTCTGTCCATTCCTCACGGGCCATGCGGCCGCGCAGGCCAATGCGCTCTTCCAGGGTCGACTGGTCGGCCGGGCTCATCGCCGCCAGCTGCCAGAAGTGGAAAATGCCATAGCTGTTCAACAGCTCAGCCGTGCCGTCACCGACACCGCTGATGCGCGCCAGATCGTCGGGCGCGCCATCCGCTGCTGGCAACCGCGCGAACCGGCGCACGCCGGATGCAACGACCGGCACGACAGGGGAGGCGGCTGGAACGACTGGAGCAACCGGCGTTACCGGGCGCGTTGCTGCAGTCTGCACCAGTTCAGGGGGACGGGCGACATCGGCGGGGCGCGCCACCACAACCGGCGCCGGCGGCGCTACAGCAGCAGGGCGCAGGTCGACAGGTGTCGGCTCCATGGCTCTGGTTGCCGGCAGCGACGCTGCAAGCTCCGGCGGCTTAGCCACCACAACCGGACGGCGCTGGATACTCGCGGCAGCGGCAACGGCAGCCGCTGCTGCGGCGGCTGCGGCGGCTGCCGCAGCATCGACGGGACGCACCGAACCCGGCACTGCTGCCGCCGGGATCACGACGGGGGCGGGCGGCGGCGGCGCCACGACAGTCTTGGCGGGCACGGCAACAACCGGTGGCACAGCCGCAGGCACTGGCGTGGCGGTAACGACGGCTGCAATGCGCGCATCCCGCTCAATCTCGCGTTCGACTTGACGCTCGATGCGCGCGGGTGATTGCGGCATCCAGGTGTCACGCGGACTTGACGGCACTTCGCGCCGGTCGACGCGCCGCGAGAACGCCGTCTCTTGGCCGCGCGCCAAAATCTGCGCTTGCTCAATCCAGTTTTCATGCTGGATTCGCGCATCCTGACCAAGGCTCCGGTTCAGCCGCTCGACTTCGTCAGCACGCAGGCCGGCGATCTGGGCATAGCGGGTGATGCCCAGCGCGTTGAGTTTGCGTTCCATCTCAGGGCCAATGCCCTTGATGCGCTTAAGGTCATCCAGCGCGCGATCGATGGTCGGCGGCATTACAGGCGCGGCTGCTACGGCAACGACGGGTACGGGCGCCACTGGCGCGCGAACCGGGGCAGGGGCAACGGTAACCGGCGCTGGTTGCTGCACCTGCGCGGGTGCGGGATTTGGTGCGACGGGCCGCACGGCTTGCGCCACTGGCGGCGCTACGGTTGCAGTCGCGACAGGTTGCACCAGCACTGGCGCTGGAGGGACTGGCCGAACTTGCGGCGCGGCTGGAACCGGCACAGGCGCCGGCGCCCGCGCCACTACCGGAGCGGCTGGGGCGACACGCGGCGGCACGGCGACCGGCGCTAGCGGTGAGCCTGGCGCCGGCGCCATTGATCCAGGTCCATCCAGGGTGCGCTCGAAGCGGTTCCGCACCGGTTCAGGCGTGCGCGGCGGCGCCGGCAGCGTGCCCTGGCGCAAATTGGCTGTTGCTGCAGCGCCTGCGGCAGCACCGGTGGTTGCCAGGGCCGGCACCGCGTCACCCCGCAGACTGCGCACGATGCAACCCAACACACAGCCGACGAAGTAGGTCAGCACCAGCATCGCGGTCGACTGCAGCAGGAAGTAACTCATTGCCGTTGATCCTCAGGGGCCGATGCTGGCGTCGTTTCAGACAGTCTTTGCGCGAGCGGGAATTGCTGCAAGGAAAGCAACAGCAGTTAGGATTGGTCGTCGCCATCCCGGTCGCCCGTCGGGCAAGTGTAGTAGCCAAAGATGCCGCCCATGATCAGCGCCAGCAGCAACATCGGCCACAGTTGAAAGAATAAGTAGTCCATCCCAGGCTCCTATCCGATCTCAATCCAAGACCTCGGTCGCAAATCGCCAGCGAACCTACTGCAATTCGACCTCGAACTCGATGCGCCGGTTCTGCGCCTTGTTCGGAGGCGTTGTGTTCTCGGCGATTGGCGTGCTCTCGCCATAGCCAATAGACGTCATGCGGCTCTTGTCGGCGCCGGCTTCGCCCAGATAGCTGACGACGGCGAACGCCCGTCTTTCACTCAAACGCTGATTGAAGGCAGTGGCGCCGTCGGAGTCTGTGTGTCCAGCGATGCGCAGGCGTGCGGTCGGGCAGCGTTTTGTCACCGGCACCAGCAGGTCCAGCGTTTGCTTGCCGGTTGCGTCAATAATAGCGCTACCGCGTCCGAACAGCGCCTGGCCACGCCGCGCCACAGTTTCCAGCACTGCCTGACACTCGCTGCCGCTCAGAGCCTTGTCCGACTTCAGCAAGGCGCCGACGTCGTATTTGGCCAGCTCCTGCTTCGTGGCGACGATCTTGGGGTCGGGCTTTGGCGGCGCGATATAGGTCAGTTGGTGGTCACCGCGATAACCGCTGACCATGCCTGTCGCAACTGTCTTGCGCGCCGTTGTCAGGATCTTTTCGTTGTCGGTCGCGCCGCTGAGGAAGGCGCTGTTGTCGCTGAGCGTAAACTGCCCGGCGTCAAGCTGGGCGAGTTGCCCAAGTCCCGCGTTCATGACGTCGCCCCAGCGTGCCCGGGAACCCTTGGCGACCACCATTCGGTCTGTGAAGCTGCGCTCCGGGAACACCCGCTTGGCGTTGGCCATAATCAGCTGGCGTGCTTGATCGCTTGGCACGACACCGTCGAACATCAGGTTCAGGCCGTCATACTTCACCGTCGTATAGAACGGTGAAACGGTCGGTGGTTCGGGTGGCTTAACAACCACAGGCTCCGGCGCAGGCTGCACCACGACGGGCTCGGGCGCTGGCTTCACGACCACAGGCTCGGGTGCCGGCTTCACGACGACCGGGGCTGGCGGTACGATCAGTGCGATTTGCGCGTTGGACACGTATCCCTGCGGCAGCGCCTGGCCGAGGATGTTCGCGACGCGCTCAGGCAGTCCGGCCACCGGCGTCTCGCCCTGCACCGTCAGGGTCCGGTCAACCTGCTTGGCACACCCAGTGCCAACAATTGACAAGGCGCGCAGCCCTGCTTGTGTCGATGTGATCCAGCCCGCGCGCGGCTCAGGCGCGCCATCAGCCACTTGCAGCCGGTCGGCAACAGTACGTCCGAGGAAGCGCTGCCCGGCATAGGCCGTCAACGACTTGCGCGTCGCCTCGTCTGGCACATAGCCGTCGAGCGTCAGAACTTCGTCCTTGTAACAAGCGCTCCAAACATAAGGAGAGATGATGTTTTTGCGGGCGCCGCGGTAGTCGACCCGCACGCTCGGCGTGTACGGCGCGATCACGGCAGTCTGGAACGACTTGGTGAACGCTTCGGCATCATCTTGCTCAGCGGTAATGCCGCTTAGCGACACAGCGGGGCCCTTGAATGACAATTCACCCGATTCGAGCCGGGACAATTGCGGCATCAACCCGATCACGGTGTCACCAAAAGCCGGTGGTGCGCCGCCCGCAATCTGCAACTGATCAGTGACCTGATAACCTCGAAACGTCTTGCGCGCAGCATCGAGCAGCGACGTCCGAACGGCTCCGCTGGGCACATAGCCAGTCAGCGTCACCGTTTTGTTTGGGTTCAATTTAGCTGATAGCACGTACGGAGAGACCACCGGCGCCGTGATGTTCTGACGCAGCAGCGTGATCTTCGGCGGCAGTCTGGTCAGCGCATCGTTGACAACGGCATAATCACGCGGATTGCCGACGGCGCCAGAGATGCTCAAGCCGAGGTCTTCAAGATTCACCTCGCCGCGTTCAAGCAGTGCCAACTGTGCCAAAGAATAGGTTGCGCCGCCAAGCCATTGCGGGCGCATCGGCACGCCACGGCCGAGTTTCATCTTGTCGTCGATCTGCGCCACTGGGAACGCCACTTTAGCGGCGGCAACAATGGCTTTGCGCTCCGCGTCGCTTGGCACATAACCCGTCAACCGAACCACACCCGGTTCGCGCTTGGCAGACCAAGCATAGGGCTTGATCAACTCGATCAGCGAGGTGCCGTTATCGGCGATCCGCGTGCCCCAGACATTTCTGGCAACCGTCAGCGCCTGGGTTTGCTGCGATTCTTCCTCAGCGGTACCGATGATCAGGCCATCGCGCCCCTTGAACGACGGCGATGCCCAGGAGTGGCCAGCCGCTTCCAGCGCCAAGACAGTTCGCGACTGCAGATCCTTTTCGATCCGCGGGCGCTCGCCAACATTGATCAGGTAAGCGAGTAGCGCCAGCGGCAGCAGGCCCCACAGCCAGCGGGATGGTCGGCAACGCATCGTCACACTCCCCGTAACACTCCGACCAGCGCACACCCTGCACCCGCGCCGGTAGACCCGTCCTTGCCAAGCGGGATAAACTCCCGGCGTGGCAATTGTGCGGACGCTCAAAAGCAGCCTTCAGATTGGATGGCACCACACCGGTTCCTCCGGTGTTCCTCATCCAGATCTCAAATTTCGCGATGAACTCCCGCAGCACCATCAGTCCACGGAGAACGGCCCGTGTCATGTGTCTATAGTGCCACATATAAACAGGCTGAAACTCCCCAGCTTAGCCTGCATGTATCACTTCAGACACAACTGTCCTGGCTTTAGCATTGGGAGCCAGATCGCGCAATGCGTGCTCGCCGAGAATGATCATCCATGCAAGCTCAGCGTGACGGATCGGCCATGCGGCGTGCTCGCCACTCTTTACGCAACGCGCGCAACCCCTTAAATACGCGAGGTGTGACAAGGCTCGTGCAACCGCATGGCGCCCCGCACTCACCTTATCTTGGTGATTTCTGAGTATGCAGTTGCTGTTGTTGGCATGATGCCGAAATCGTGCTGGTAACACTCGCAACGCAGGGAAAGGCGTCCTCACCTGATCCGCACACACTGCTCCGGGTGTTCGCACCATGCCTGGATGACTGCTGACAGCGGATTGTGGGAGTCGATGGAAACTCCATGGCGATACTAAGCGATGCACATGCCGACGGGCATGCAGGTTCCGATCCGGGAACGGCTGATCACGGGTCCGCTGGCCAGCATGACACTGGGCGGCTTGGTGCCCTCGTGGTCGGCGCAGTTGGCGTCGTCTATGGCGACATCGGCACCAGCCCGCTTTATGCGTTCCGGGAATCGCTGGCCCATGCCCAGGGCGTTCTACCCCGCGAAGCTGTGGTGCTCGGCATCGTCTCGTTGTTGACGTGGGCGCTGATCCTTACGGTCACGATCAAATACGTCATCCTCATCATGCGCGCCGATAACAAGGGCGAAGGCGGCACGCTGGCGCTGATGGCGCTGGCGCAGAGCGCGATTGGTCGCCGCACTTCGGTGGTCTTTATCCTGGGCATCGTCGGCGCCGCGCTGTTTTATGGCGACGCGGTCATCACGCCAGCCGTCTCCGTACTGAGCGCCGTTGAAGGACTGAAACTCGTCGCCCCGGGGTTCACGCCTTACATTCTGCCGATATCACTCGCCATTCTGGTCGGCTTGTTCGCTGTGCAATCGCATGGCACTGGAAATGTCGCGAAATTCTTCGGTCCCATCATGCTGCTGTGGTTCGGCTCGCTGGCCGCTATGGGGCTTTGGCATATCGCCGATGACACGCGCATCTTCGCGGCGTTGTGGCCAGGTTACGGCGTGATGTTCCTGCTGCAAAACGGCCATATCGGATTTGTGGTGCTGGGATCTGTGGTGCTGGCGGTGACCGGCGGCGAAGCGCTTTATGCCGACATGGGGCACTTCGGCAAGCGGCCAATCCGCATCGCTTGGTCGTTCATCGTCCTGCCCGCCCTACTCTTGAACTATTATGGCCAGGGCGCGCTGGTGCTCGCCCACCCCGAGACTAGCGTCAACCCGTTCTTCCTGATGGCGCCTGAAGCACTGATGCTGCCACTCGTGCTGCTGGCAACCATGGCCGCCATCATCGCTAGCCAGGCCGTCATTACCGGCGCCTTCAGCCTCAGCCGCCAAGCCATTCAACTTGGTCTGCTGCCACGCTTAAAGATCCGGCACACTTCGGCCCAGCAGGCCGGTCAGATCTACATGCCGCAAGTCAACTTCGTGCTGTTCGTCGGCGTCGTGCTGCTCGTGCTGGCGTTTCGCTCGTCAAGCGCTTTGGCGTCGGCCTATGGCATTGCCGTCACCGGCGCGATGCTGGTGGACGGCCTATTCCTGTTTATCGTTGCGCGCTGGATGTGGGGCTGGTCAACACGCTTCGCCCTGCTGGTGATTGCGCCCCTGACGCTGATCGACCTGATGTTCCTGTCGGCCAACATGCTGAAGTTCTTCGAGGGTGGCTACATGCCGCTGCTGATGGGCGCGGTGCTGTGCCTGCTGATGTGGACCTGGGTCAGTGGCACCCGGCTGGTTCGGGAAAAGTCGCGCCGCCACAGCGTGCCGATTGGTCAGCTGGTGCGCATGCTAAAGAAGAGCAAGCCACACCGGGTGCACGGCACCGCCGTGTTCCTGACGGGCGACCCGGAAAGCGCGCCAAGCTCGCTGCTGCACAACCTCAAGCACAACCAAGTGCTGCACAAGCACAACATTATCCTGACGATCCGCACCTCAGCATCGCCGCGCGTGCCGCCGGAAGAGCAGTTGCGCGTCGAGCCGCTCGGCGAGGGGGTGACGCGCATCCTGGCGACGGTCGGCTTCATGGAAACGCCGGACGTGCAGAAGCTGATGGAACAGGCGCGCCGTAAGGGCATCCCGTTTGACATCATGAAGACGTCGTTCTTCTTGTCACGGTTGCGCTTCCTGTCGGACCCGAAAGCTGGTCTACCGGCGTGGCAGGACCAGTTGTTCATAACGCTGACAAAAATGTCGAGTGACGTGACCGACTTCTATCACATCCCATCCGGGCGTGTGGTGGAACTCGGCAGCCAGCTCAGCCTCTAGGGTTGAGCTCCGGTGCCCCGAAGCAAGGGCCCGGAGGATCGCGGAGCAGATGGCCGGGATGAAGGAACGGGTGCCGGCGCGGCGCAACCGAACACCTGAAAATGGCGATCGCCACGAGATTGTCCGGATTCCGTCGCTGCAGCGCAGCCTGCGTGTTCTCAATTTACGTGCAACACCGCTGCAGACGCGTCCTGGGGCACGGCCAAAGGGGCAATCTTTTGGCCGCGTCGGCACGCTGGAAGTGCGGTTGGCGGCGGCCCCGCACGAAATCGCGGCGGCGCAACGGCTGCGCTATCGGGTATTCTACGAGGAGATGTCAGCATCGCCTTCGCCCGCCGCGCGCGAACGCCGCCGGGATGCCGACGCCTATGACGCGATTTGCGATCATCTGCTGGTGATCGACACGCCGTCCGGCCGCCGCGCCAAAGTGGTTGGCACCTATCGCGTGCTGCAGGCCACCATGGCGCGGCGCCACGGCGTCCCGCTGTACACGCAGAGTGAGTATGACATTGCACCGCTGCTCGCCGCCCGTCCCGACCTGGAATTCATGGAGCTGGGCCGCTCCTGTGTCGCCGCCGCCTATCGCAACAAGCGCACGCTTGAGGTGCTGTGGCATGGCCTGTGGACCTATGTCCGCGCGCACAAGGTCGATGTGATGATTGGCTGCGCCAGTTTCGCCGGCGACGACGCTGATTTACACGCCGAGCCGTTGAGCTTCCTGCACCACTATCGCGCTGCGCCGCCGGAATGGAGCGTTCGCGCGCATCCGCATCTGCACGTGCCGATGGACCGGATTGCCAGAGACGCCATCGATGCCAAGCAGGTGCTGCGCAAACTGCCGCCACTGATCAAGGGCTATCTGCGCTTGGGCGCCTATGTCGGCGACGGCGCCTATCTCGACCGGCAGTTCAAAACCACCGATGTCTGCATTGTCCTACCGGTTGAGAAGATCGACCCACGCTACTTTGCCCATTTTGGCGCTCCCGATGAAGCCGGCTCGCGCATCGCGGATTAGCGGCGGCACCAGCTTCCACTTCACGTGC
>JANNSA010000174.1:0-29505 GCA_031402115.1 Hyphomicrobiaceae bacterium
GATGGGCGGCTTGGCCGGGCCTCGGGCAAGGCGATCGAGGCGGCGATCATCGCGTCGATTTTGAGCCTGTACCGGCAGGCGTATGCGGGGTGGAACGTCAAGCACTTTCACGCGCATCTGCTGCGGACGCACAATTACACATTGAGTTACAGCTGCTTGAAGAACCATCTTCAGGCGGCGGATCTGGTGCGCCCGGAGCGGCGCAAAGGGCGGGCATCGGCGCAAGCGCGGGCGCCGCCCCCCCTGCGCTGGCATGCTGCATCAGGACGGCAGCCGCGAGGTGTGGCTGGCCGGGCGGCCGATGCTCGATCTGATCGTGACGATGGACGACGCGACCAGCGCGATTTACTCGGCGTTTCTGGTCGAGGAGGAAGGCACCATGTCGACCTTCCAGGGACTGCTGGAGGTCACGCGCAAGCACGGCCTGCCATCAAGCTTTCACACCGACCGTGGCAGTCCTTACTTCACCACGCCGGAGGCCGGCGGCAAGGTCGATAAGGTGCATCTAACCCAGGTGGGTCGGGCGCTTCGCGGCCTTGGCGTGGTGCATATCACGGCCTATTCGACGGAGGCGAGGGGCCGTTCCAAGCGGATGTTCGGCACGCTGCGGGACCGGCTGATCAAGGAACTGGCACTGGCCGGCATCACCGCGGTTGCGGCGGCCAATGCCTGGATCAAGGCGGTCTATCTGCCCGCGCACAATGCCCGCTTCATGAGCCCGCCGGCATTGCCGGACAGTGCCTTTGCCACGGTCGAGCCCGAGCGCCTGACCGAGGCGCTGTGCACGCAAGACGAGCGCACGGTTGGCCGCGACAACACTATCGCCTGGGAGGGCAAGCGGCTGCAGATACCGGAAAGTCCGATGCGGCGGCACGACGGCAGGCGACGGTGAAGGTGCACGCCTATCTGGACGGCACGCTGGCGGTGCTGCGCGGGCCACGGATCATCGGCCGCTACACGGGCGATGGCCAGCTGATCGCCATGCCACGGGCGGTGTCCACCGCCGCTGCGGCGCCCGCGTCCAAGCCGGTTGTGGCTGCGTCCAGCGTGGCACCGCGTTCGTCGCCGTCAAGGCGTGGCCTGGCGGCGCCGGTCCCAGCCTCTGGGCCTTCGCGACGCCAGACCGCTCCTCGACGCGATGCCAAATGGCTGCCAAGCCAAAACAGCAAGACATGCCCGGCCTGATGGCCGCGCCCCTCGCTACACCGTCAGCGTCCCCCGCTTCCGCCGACGATCCGTCTACCCAGAAGCGGACAACTGATGGGCAATCAAACCCGGACAACTTCAAAAGCTACGGACAGCCATCCAGGACGGCGAGCGTTGCAGCTCCTGTTGATGTGGTTAGCCGGTGGAAATCGGCTGCCACAGACAGCGCGCGCTCCAGATGCTTGTGGAACGCCTCGCGGCCGACTTCCTGGGTACCGAATTGTCGCAAATGCGCCGTCACGAATTGCGTGTCGAGCAGCGTGAAACCACCATGGATCAGCCGTGCCGCGAGGTGCACCAGCGCCACTTTGCTGGCATCGCGCTCATTGGAAAACATGCTCTCGCCGAAGAATGCACCATGCAGCGCCACGCCATACAGCCCACCGGCCAAGCGGCCATCGCGCCAGACCTCCACTGTGTGGCAATGTCCGAGATCAAACAATTCGCCGTACAACGAGCGGATGCGGGCGTTGATCCAAGTCGACCGGCGGCCGGGTCGCGACGCCGCGCACCCGGTGATAACGCCTGCGAAATCTGTGTCGATCCGCACCTCAAAGATATCCTGACGGATCGAGCGCGCTAATCGGCCGGGCACATGCAATGCATCCAGCGGTAGGATGCCGCGCTTCTGCGGTTCGATCCAATACAGCGCCGGATCGTCTGCGCTCTCGGCCATCGGGAAGATGCCGCACGCGTAGGCCTTCAGCAGCACTTGCGGCGTGATGGTGAGAGAAAGATCGTCAAAAGCGGCCATGCGCGCTGCCAAATCCTGCTGGCGATCAGTACCGTTGACGTACGGACCAGCCGTCACCGCCAGAATTCCCAGCGACATGGCAAGGCCGTTCCGGCCTGCCCTTAGGGTTAGTACACGCCGTTGCCTGTGCCGATGGTATCACCGGAACCGTCTGACCCGGCGCCACCCCAAACGGTGTAGCTGGTATCGGGCGGGTCGGTGTCGGGCTTGAAGGCTTCCAGGATCGCATCAGGATCGCCGGAACTGGCGCGCGCGCCCGTACGGCGGTTGATGCGCACCAGCTTGATGCCGGGCGGTATCCGGAATGGCACGGCAGTTTCATTGGCCAGTGCATCGACCATGAACTCTTTGACGATGGGCGCGGCCAGCGCGCCGCCCGTCGTCGAGTCACCCATCGATTGCGGATTGTCGTAGCCGATGAACACGCCAACGACCATGTCGGGCGTATAGCCGACGAACCAGGCGTCTTTGGCCTCGTTGGTGGTGCCGGTTTTGCCCGCGACCGGACGGCCGGTCTCCTTGACCACCGTCGCCGTACCGCGCTCAACCACGCCTTCCATCATGCTGGTGATCTGATAGGCCGTATGCGGGTCGATCACCTGCTTGCGGGCGTCCTGCAAATCCGGCTCCTCCTGATCAGCCCAGGTTGTTTCGGCGCATTGCACGCACTCGCGCGCGTCATGGCGCCAGATGGTCTTGCCGTTGCGATCCTGAATGCGGTCGATTAAGGTCGCCTGCACCTGCCGACCGCCATTGGCGATCACGGCGTAGCCCGTCGTCAGCCGCATCAGCGAGGTCTCGCCGGCGCCCAGCGCCATGGAAAGCACTGGCATCAGGTTATCGTAAATGCCGAAGCGGCGCGAATACTCGGAAATCAACGGCATGCCGACATCCTGCGCCAGTCTGACCGTCATCAGGTTGCGCGAAAACTCAATGCCGGTGCGCAAGGTCGAAGGACCGTAGAACTTGCCGCTATAGTTCTCCGGCTTCCACAGATCCTGGCCATTGCCCTGGTCAATCGTAATCGGCGCGTCGAGGATGACAGTCGAGGGCGTATAGCCGTTGTCGAGCGCCGTCGCGTAAACGAAAGGCTTGAAGGCCGATCCTGGCTGCCGGCGCGCCTGTGTCGCCCGGTCAAACTGGCTGGCATAGAAGCTGAAACCGCCGACCAGTGCCAGGACACGGCCCGTGTGCGGATCCATAACGACAATCGCGCCCTCAACCTGTGGGATCTGCGTCAGTTCCCACTCTGTGGCGGGGGCCTCGACAGCGGCCTTGGTGTCTTTGTTCGCTGGTTTTGGTTTGGCCTTGGGCGCAACATAGATGATGTCGCCGACCGTCAGCAGTCCGCCCAGCCCCTTGCTACCCTTCTTCAAGGCCCACTTGGCGTCTTCGGGCGCGAGCAAGACTTCTTGCCGTTCAGGGTCGAGCGCTCCGGTCACCAGCTTGTTGGGCCTGAGGCCGAGCCGCGCGCCCCCCTCGCCCAGCTCAAGCACCACGGCCATGCGCCAGGGGTCGATGTCCTGAAACACGTCCACAGCGGCGAGTTGCGCGCCCCACTCGCTCGCTGCCGGATCAATCTGCTTGACAGCGCCACGCCAACCCCTGCTGCGGTCATACCGGGTCAGGCCACCCACCAGCGCTTTCTTGGCGAACTTTTGAAAGCGCGGATCAAGCGTGGTCCGAACCGACAGACCGCCCGTCAGCGACTTTTCCTCGCCATACATGTTGATCAGCTCACGCCGCACGTCCTCGGCGAAGAACTCTGCGGCGAAGGTTTGCGTGCCGCTTACCGGCGGGTTGTAATTGAGGGTTCTCTGGCTGATCGCCCCGTCAAACTCGGCCTTGCTGATGTAGCTGTTATCGAGCATCTGCCCGATCACCCAGTTACGCCGGATCAGCGCTTCTTTGGCATCTTTGATGGGGTGATACTTGCTAGGCTTCTTTGGCAACGCTGCCAGATAGGCGCTCTCATCCACGGTGAGATCGCGCAGTTCCTTGCCGAAATAGTTCAGCGACGCTGCCGCCACGCCGTACGAGCCCAGACCGAGATAAATCTCATTCAGATACAGTTCGAGGATTTTGTCCTTGGAATAGGTCTGCTCGATGCGGACCGCCAGGATGGCTTCCTTGATCTTGCGCTCGAACGACTGCTCGTTGGTCAACAGGAAGTTCTTGGCGACTTGCTGAGTAATGGTCGATGCGCCTTCCTTGCGGCCCTTCATCACGTTGTTGTAGACGGCGCGCGCCACGCCCGTGTAGTCGATGCCGCCGTGCGCATAGAAATTGTGATCTTCGGCCGCCAGAAAAGCGTTGATCAGACGCTTCGGAATGGCATTGAGCGGCACGAAGATGCGTTTTTCTCGCGCGTATTCGGCGATCAAACTGCCATCGCCGGCATGCACCCGCGTCATCACCGGCGGCTCATACTTGGCCAGCACTTCGTAGTCGGGCAAGTCCTTGGAATAGGTCCACAGCACCGCGCCAACAACACCGGCGCCGAGCAGGAAGACAACAACGACGGCCGCGAACATGAAGCCGAGAAAGCGGATCAGGACGCTGCGTTGCGCCTTGCGTTTCTTCTTTCGCGGCAGATAGGGAGGCGCCATAGGCGAGCAATCCTCGACAGTTACCGATCGATCCAAGTCTACCCGAGTACCATGGCGCCGGTGCGGCCCTGGCTAGGCATGGTCCGGGTTGCTCGACTACCGCCGGTTTCTCAACAGGCACTACGCATCGTGATTAACGCCCAGCCCGGAACCTAGCAAGAAATATGGCTTCTAGAGGCAGGGGCTGGCAGCGCTGAGCCTGCAATGCACGCTCAAGTGTTGTCGGTGCGACACGTTCGTTCCGGGCGGGTGCAGCAATGCTACGCAAGTTCACTTAACTCTCGCTGGGATTCAACAGGGTGGCGGTAACTCGCCCAGGATCGCAGCTAGTCCCGCCTCCTTGCGCTCGAAGAACTTGTCGACCGCCTGAGAGATGGCGGCAGCGATCTGCAATTGCCACTTGGCTGAACTCAGATTGGTCGCGTCACGCTTGTTGTTCATGTAGCCGGTTTCAATCAGCACGGATGGCACTTGTGGTGACCGCAGCACGTAAAACGCCGCCTTACGCTGCGAATCTGGCGTCATTGGCACACTTTGTTTGAGCGAGCATTCCAGACTGTCGGCCAGTTGCGGGGCCAAGGCCGCCGTTTCCTGTCGCGACCAATCGGCGCCAAACGTCGATAGGGTGTCGCTCTCACTGGCCTCATGCTCTTCGCCAGCCATCAGGTCAGCGGCATTTTCCTTCAACGCCAACAACCGTGACTGCTCGTCTGTCGCCCGTTCGGCCCGCGCGTAAATGGTGCCGCCACTGACACGTTGCCAACGCCGGCCGCGCTCGGTCGAGTCAGCGTGGATCGAGACGAAGATGTCGGCATCATGCTTCTGCGCGAAGTCGACGCGGCCCTTGAGGGGGATGAACACATCCGTGTCGCGCGTCATCAGCACTTTGTATTTGCCGCTTTCATTGAGCTTGGCGCGCACCGCTTTGCCAATCGCCAGGACAATGCTCTTCTCCAACTGACCCGTTGGGCTGACTGCACCAGAGTCAGGTCCACCGTGGCCTGGATCGATGACGATCAGGGGCTTGTTCTGGCGCGGATCGGCGGCTTTCGGCTTCGGCACGATGCCCACGGGATCAGCGGCGACTAGCTTCTTTGGTTTGGCCTTCTTGGCCCGGCCGGCCTTGAACGTCTCGTCGTCGGTTGGTGACAAATCGAGGCTGAATAACCAGGTCTTGCTGTCGGCGCCCGCGGTAACCCGTGGCGTGCCGGCCAGTGTTGGTCCGTCGACATCGAAGATAATCCGGGCGCGATCCTGGCCGACCAGACCGTAGCGGAATTCCTTGACGAAGCCGACCGGTTGCAGGCCAGTGCCCTGCGGCACGCGAAACTCCATGGTCGGCATGTCGATGACGACGCGGTAGGGATCGTCCAGCACATAGACGCGCGCCTGCACGGCGCTGGTCACTTGCATTTCAAAGCGCATGCCGCTGTCTACTTCCGACACTGCCGCCGCCGTGACAATGCCGGCGGCATGTGCCACGCCGGTTTGTGCGAGCAACAGCAACAGGGCCAACAGCCCCAAGACGCGCGGCAGCGCAAAGCTCATGACGTGCGGACGCGCAACAGGGAGCAGGGCTTCAAGGCAGCTGCGCCGATCCAACATCCACTGCATCACGTTTCCGCCAGAAATTGGCCTGCAGGCATGCAACGGCCCCCCGTCACCCCGTGCGCTGAGACTTGCAACAAGGGATCGTTAGCCATGATGGCCTTGTTGTGTCCAGCCAGCCTGGCATCGCGGCGCAGAGGTGCCAATCCGCCATTGATGCCGCTGGCCTCCTGACTTCCAGGCTTGACTTGCGCCGGGCCTGCGAGAGATAAGCGCGGTTGAAGATGCTGGTGTCTGTTAGCTAGCGTCAAACAGATTCCCGAACACGAACGAACGCGAGCGCGTGACCATGGCCAAACCAGCCACTTTGAAAATCAAACTGTTGTCGTCCGCCGGCACCGGGTACTTCTACGTCACCAAAAAGAACCCGCGCACCTTGACGGAAAAAATGTCGGTCAAAAAGTACGATCCGGTCGTGCGCAAGCACGTTGATTTCAAAGAAACCAAGATCAAGTAGAGCTGCGGAGGCGCTGCAACGGCAGACTCGGCGCGTTTTAGGACGAGCATTGTCTGGTTGTGATTGGTGCTGCGAATGACTGGTTCAGCATCGACTGATCATGCGCCGGTCGACGTTGGCGCCATTGGCGGCGATGGCGTCGTCCAGCGGTTTCCTCGGACTTACCCCCGCAGAACCTGTCGCGGCTCCACTGCGCGCTAAGCCCACGCTGACTGAACTTGGCTCACAACGAGAGAGCTGCGTCGCGGGCCCGACATCGCCGTGATGCCAGGGACAATACCGTGCAGCGGTTGTTGCCGGATTGCAACCAAGACGGAGCTTGCATTGAGATTTTGAGTGACTTGGCTATCGGATTGGAGAGCCGCCGCCCGTTCAGTGCCTCAAGCACTTGAGGAGATGCGGCTCACGCCGATCAGCAGCGGGGTTAGACTGATCCAGCGTGAGCCGCTAGGCCATGGACCAAGAGGGCGTGGTCCAGCAGCCATTCCGTTCACCGGTAGCGCGCCTCAGGTGGCTGCACCTCCGGTAGAAATCCAACTTTGCCATCCTGCGTCGAAGGCTGACAGTATTCGTTGGAGAAACCGTTAACCCGCTTCCTCAATCACCTCAGGCTAGCGAGCCATCATGGTCGATTGACGATCGCATCATGACGCCGCGCTTGCCAGATTTCGTTCTTTTTATGTCCTGTGACCATTGCGTATACCGCAATGCCCCGGACTCCAGCAAGGAGTGTTTGCAACAGAGAAGCGAAATCTCCGCTTCCCTGCCACTTTCCCACAGGACAAGTCGAGTACATCATGGCCCGTACAGATGGTTTCGGCAAAACGGCACGTGTCACGCGGCATCGGCGGCGACGCGATTGCGGCCATCGCGCTTGGCGCTGTAAAGTGCTTGGTCGGCGCGCTTGAAGATCGCTTCAGCCGTGTCGTCGGCCATTTCCAGTGCCGCGACGCCAACACTCGCCGTTATCGTCAACGCCGGCCCGCTGCGGCCAGCCATGAACGGCTCTGCCGCCGTGCTGGCGCGCAAGCGCTCTGCCACCTGGCAAGCGCGCGACAGATCGGTGTCGGGCATGATCACGACGAATTCCTCGCCGCCCATGCGGCAGGTCAGGTCCATGCCGCGCGTGTTGCGCTTCAGGCGCGCCGAGAACTCGCGCAGCACTGCGTCACCAGCGTCATGGCCATGGTTGTCGTTGACCAACTTGAAGTGATCAATGTCGGCGACCATCAGCGACAGATTGCGGCCACGGTGCAGCGACTCTTCGACCAGCGTGCGCAGGTGGTTTTCCATGTAGCGCCGGTTGTGCAAGCCGGTCAGTGGATCCGTCACTGCCGCCTCGACGCGCTCCTCCAGGCGATGCCGCAGGAAATCGGAGTAGCGTTTGCGGCGCACCTGAGTGCGCACCCGCGCCATCAGTTCCTGCCGTTCGATTGGGCGGATCAGGTAATCATTGACGCCGAGATCAAGGCCGCGCAGTAGCCGCGCCTCGCTGCCCGGATCGACCAGCAGCACGATCGGTAAATGCCGCGTCTTCTCGATAGCGCGCACTTGCGAGCACAACCGCAAACCGTCGACCGTCTCAAGGTCAAGCGTCAGCACCATCAGATCATAGGCGGGCACTGCCGCCAAACGGTCCGGCAAGCTGCGCGGATCAGTATCAACGACCACCGTATGCTGGCGGCCAAGGGTCTCGACAATGCGCTGCGCCGCACGTGGGTTGTCATCAACGATCAAGACCCGGCCGCCCTCGCCGGAATCGTGGCCAAACTCTTGAATTGGATCGACCAGCCCCATTTGTTCGCCGGTCGACGCGCGCATGCGCATCTCGTCGGTCATCAGCTTGAGGCGGGCGAAATTGCGCACGCGCGTGATCAGCGCGATGTCGTCAACTGGCTTGGTGAGAAAATCGTCGGCGCCGGCTTCCAGCCCCTGGATACGGTCCGACACTTGGTCGAGCGCCGTCACCATAATAACCGGCAGATGCAGCGTCCGGGGGTTTAACTTCAGCCGGCGGCATACTTCAAAACCGTCCATGCCCGGCATCATGACGTCAAGCAGGACAATATCAACGCGGCCACGGGCGCAGATTTCAAGCGCATCAGGGCCATTGAGCGCCGTGACGACCTCAAAATACTCCGCCGCCAGCCGCGCTTCGAGCAGCTTAACATTGGCCAGGATGTCGTCAACCACAAGAACCCGAGCGGTCATTGGAAGCCTCACGCGCAACGCAAACACGAACGACGACGGTCGCTATTGGGCCGGTCCAATGAAATGCCGCACTGTTTCCAGGAAGCCTGGCACCGAGATCGGTTTCGAGATGTAGGCCTCGCAGCCACCCTCCCGGATCCGTTCCTCGTCGCCCTTCATCGCAAAGGCCGTCACCGCAATCACCGGTATGGCGCGCAGAGAATCGTCGTCCTTGAGCCATTTGGTGACTTCAAGGCCTGATACTTCCGGGAGCTGGATATCCATCAGGATCAGGTCGGGCATGTGGGTCCGGGCGAGCGCCAAGGCCTCCATGCCATTCCTGGTCTGCAACGTCCGGTAACCATGCGCATCGAGAAGGTCGTGGAAGAGCTTCATGTTAAGCTCGTTATCCTCGACGATCAGAACGGTTTTGCGCATGGCACGTCCGCCTCACCCTGGAGGCCGACGGCAGCGAACACTTCCGGAGGGCGCTGCTTGCGCAAACCATGGGCCCGTCACCTCGACCTGCTCCCGCATTCTCATTGCACCGATTCTGGTGGATGCGTTGAGGCCAGACTGCATCAAAGCCGTAAGTAAGTATTTAAGCTACCGAATCGTGAATCTCTGCGTGGTTAATAAGGAGCCAATGTCGATGCTCGGGCGTAAACCCCGGCAGTCCCACGAGGATGCCGAGATAATTGGCATGCGTGCCCTGGCGTTCCTGGCGACAGACCCAGAACGCCTTGGCCGCTTCTTGGCGCTGACCGGCATGGGACCAGCCGATCTAGCAGCAGCCGCACGTGAACCGGCGTTTGCTGCTGAGATTCTCGGCTACCTCGTCACTGACGAATCCGCCCTGCTCGCCTTCGCTGCCGACGCCAGTCTCGACCCCGCCATGGTGGTACTTGCAGAATCGCAGTTGCGCGGCCCGTAGGGCAGAACTGGTCCCTGGACGCCCGCGCGCTGGCGTGGCAACCACAAGGGCCAAACTTGGCGGAGGTACTGCCCCGTGGATGCGTTGCGCCTGTTCACATCGTTCGGTGGCCGGATTGGCCGCATCGGCTTCCTGATTGGCATTACCATAGTCCTGCTGCTCAGCCCGCTGGCGCTGGCGCTGTTGTTCGCCAAGACCGGCATCATCGCCATGATTAGCATGCTCGGCATCCCGGGCATGATCTGGTGGCTGCTGCTGATGTGGCCGGTCACCGCGCTGTTGCTCAAGCGCTTGCGCGACCGTCAGCGGCCAATCTGGTGGGCGGCGATCTTCGTCATCCCGGCGCTGATCGTGATTGTCATCACTTACAGCAATTCGAGCGACACGGCGTCGGCTTTCATCGGCCTATTGAACGTGGCGCTGATCGCCATCGCCATCTGGTTTCTGATTGAACTGGGCTTTGCACCTGGCCGGTTGCCACCACAAACATTGATGACTTCGAAAACTGCTGCCAAGCCAAAACCTAAATCCAAACTTGGCCGCGCGCGCGCCTGACCGCCCCCAGCTTGCGAGTACACCGCCATGTCCGTTGATCCGGTAGCTCTGACCCGTGCGCTGGTACAATGCCCAAGCGTCACGCCCTCGGAAGCAGGCGCGCTGGATCTGATCGAAAAGCTGCTGACGCCCGCCGGCTTCACTTGTCAGCGGCTGCCGTTTTCGCAAAGTGGCACGGCGGACGTCGATAATCTGTTCGCGCGGCTGGGCTCCGGCCACCCACATCTCTGTTTTGCCGGTCACACGGATGTGGTGCCGCCGGGCGATGCTGGTATGTGGACGCATCCCCCCTTCTCCGGGGTCATCGCTGACGGCTCAATGTATGGTCGTGGCACAGTTGATATGAAAGGCAATATCGCCGCCTTTCTCGCCGCTGCGCTAGATTTCACCGATGAACCGTCGCGGCTGTCACAAGGCTCCATCAGCGTGCTGATCACCGGCGACGAAGAGGCGGTCGCCGTCAACGGTACCGTCAAGGTGCTCGACTGGATGGCTAAGAACGGCCACACGCCCGACCATTGCGTTGTCGGCGAACCGAGCAATCCGAACCGCATCGGCGAAGCCATCAAGATCGGCCGCCGCGGCAGCCTGAGCGCAACGATGACTGTTACTGGTAAGCAGGGCCATGCTGCCTATCCGGCCGCAGCCGACAACCCGTTGCGCGGCGTCGTCGCCATCGCTGCGGCTCTGATGCGGTTGCAGCTGGACGACGGCACTGACACCTTCGCGCCGTCCAACCTGGAAGTCGTGGCGATCGAGACGGGCAATCCGGCGTACAATGTCATTCCTCAGCGTGTCGTCCTACGCTTGAATGTCCGGTTCAATGACAGACATACGGACAAGAGCCTGCAAGCGCTGCTGCGCGTTACGGCCGCCAAAGCACTTGGCAGCACGACACTCAAGTTAGACACGTCGTTTGAGGGCAATGCCGACGCGTTCGTAACTAATCCCAACACTGACGCAGCCCGGCCTTTGCTAAGCGCTATGCAGGCGGCGATTGGGGAAGTGACCGGCCTGACGCCGGAGCTTTCGACATCGGGCGGCACCTCGGATGCCCGCTTCGTCAAGGATTACTGCCCAGTGATCGAGTTCGGCCTAGTCAACCGTACCATCCATGCCGTCGATGAGCGCGTGCCAGTTGCCGATCTCGGCACTCTGAAGCAAGTCTATCGCGGTTTCCTTGACCGCTATTTCGGCGCCCAACGCGCTTGAGCGGCCAGTGCAGAATTGGGAATCGGCATGCAGCGAGCGATGGTGATTACTGCCCTGGTGCTCGGCGCGCTGTATCTACTGGTTGTCGTGCTGATGTACACGGCACAACGCCGTTTCCTCTACCGCCCCGATCCAACTCGGGTTTCGCCAGCGGCCATCGAGCTGCTGGACGTCAACGAGGTGACGCTGGGAACGCCTGATGGCGAGCGGCTGATCGCCTGGCACGGCGTTGCCCAGCCGGGCAAGAAGACGATCCTGTATTTCCACGGCAATGCGGGCAATCTTGCTGGCCGGCGGGACCGGACGGCGTCCTACCGGAAGAACGGCTTTGGCGTGCTGATGCTGGCCTATCGTGGCAGCAGCGGCAGCACCGGCGCGGTTTCAGAGGCCAACTACGTCGCCGATGCGCAATTGGCCTATGACTGGCTACGCGCGGGCGGCGTGGCGGCGAGTGATATCGTGCTGTATGGCGAGAGCCTGGGCACGGGCGTGGCGGTGCGCACAGCCGCCAGCAATCCTGTCGGTGGCATCATTCTGGACGCGCCCTACACAGCCATCGTCGACATCGCGGCGTCACGCTATTGGCTGCTGCCGGTGCGCTTGCTGCTGACCGACCAATTCGACTTGTTGAGCTATATGGGTCGCGTGCGCGCGCCGCTGTTAGTTTTTCACGGCGCCCTTGACCCGGTCGTGCCTGTTGCCATGGGCCGCGCCGTGTTCGCCGCCGCCAACGAACCCAAACTCCTGATCGAATACCCGGAGGCCGGCCACATCTTTCATTCGCAATTCGGCTCGCTCGATCGCGTCCGCGAGTTTATCAATCGGCTGCCATGAGCAAGACCAGAGCGACGGATGATTATTGGGCGCGGTTCAAGGTTGCAACTGCGACAACCGCCGATTCCTACGAGGTGGTTGCGTTCGGCGACAGCGCGGCGATGGCCGATGAACTGGCGGCGTTGGTTGTTAACGGAGCGAAGCGTGCCACCGCCGGGCTCGCCCGCGACTTCGAGTTCGGGCACGAGCCGATGCCGGTTGCTGGCGATCACGTCGTGCTGGTCGACGGCGCTGGTACGACGTGCTGCGTCTGGCGCACGACCGAGGTCACCGTTAAGCCGCTTAATCAAGTCGACGCCGCATTCGCCTGGGATGAGGGTGAGGGCGACCGTACACTGGCCGATTGGCTCGATGGCCACCACCGCTTCTTTAAGCGGCAGGCCGCCGAGGCAGGGTTCACATTCCATGAAGACATTGCGACGGTGTTCGAGCGCTTCGAAGTCGTCTGGCGTGGCTGAGCCAGTTGTGGCGTGCCACCTGGTTGTTGCCAGGCGGCGAGACAGCTAGGATGCCGTCCGAACCGCCACTCGGATACCCTCACATGCGAGCCGCCTTTATTCATGCCATCCGCGACTTGCGGATTGGCGCGTTGCCGGAACCCAACGCCGGCAATGACAAACTCACACTCGCCGTGGCCGGCGTCGGCATTTGTGGCTCGGACCTGCACTACTACCTCGAGGGTGGCATCGGCACTGCCCGGATCGCCGAGCCGTTCGTGCCAGGGCATGAGTTTGCGGCGCGCGTGATCGACGAGCGGGCGGCGGCATTTGGCTTCAAGCCCGGGCAGTTGGTGGCGGTCGATCCGGCTGAGCCTTGCGGGCATTGCGAGCATTGCCACGCCGCGCACCCCAATCTTTGCCCGAACCTGCGCTTCACAGGGGCGCCGCCCTATCATGGGGCGCTGACGGAGCGCGTTGCTGTGCGCCCTGAAGCCTTGTTCGCGCTGCCGGACGGTATGACGGTAACCGAGGCCGTGATGCTGGAGCCGCTCGGTGTCGCCGTGCACGCACTTGACCTGGCGCGGCCCAAGTTGCTGGAAACGGTCGCCATCCTGGGTGCTGGGCCAATCGGTTTGCTGATCGCGCAATTGGTGAAGCGAGCCGGCGTCAGTCGCATCCTCATGGTCGATCCGCTGGCCTACCGGCGCGACTTCGCGGTGCGGCAAGGTGCGACTTCAGCCGTCGCCGATGTCAGCCTGATCGCGACGGAGACCCAGGGGCGTGGCGCTGATCTGGTGATTGAAGCGACCAACTCGCCGTTCGGCTTCGCGCATGCCGTTGAGGCCGCACGGATCGGCGGGCGGATCGTGCTGGTTGGCATTCCCGAGCACGACACGTATACTGGCTTGGCCGCCTCGGCGATGCGCCGCAAGGGCCTGACCATCCGCATGTCGCGGCGCATGGGTCATGTCTATCCGCGCGCCATCCGGCTGGTCGCGGAAGGCCTGGTTGACGTCACGACGATGGTGACGCACCGCTTCGTGCTCGCACAAACAGCAGAGGCTTTCGCCACGGTCGCCGGCTACCAGGATGGCGCGGTGAAAGCGTTGGTCTATCCCAACGGACCGGAGGAGTAGTCATGATCAACCCCCGACAGGACCCGGCAGCGGCGCGCGCCCGGCTGGTAGAGATCGTCCGCGCTCGCTCGTTCCGTTCCGGCCAGGAATTCAAGCTCGCATCGGGCCGCACTTCCACGATTTACTTCAACCTGAAGCCGACCATGTTGGCAGCCGAGGGCGCGCATCTGATTGCCTCGCTGATGCTCGATGCGTTGGCTGGTGATGCTGTCAGCCATGCCGGTGGTTTGGAGTTGGGCGCGGTGCCGATCGCAGCTGCCGTTGCTGCCATCTCACATCAGCAGGGCCGGCCGGTCGCGGCGTTCCTGGTGCGCAAACAGGCCAAGGAGCACGGCACGCAGAGCCTGATCGAGGGGCTGCTGGCGGGCGAAACGCTGAGCGGCCGCCGCTGCATCGTGTTGGAAGATGTGACGACGACGGGCGGTTCAGCCCTGAAGGCAGCGGACGCCGTGCGCGCCGCTGGTGGCATTGTCGCGCGCATCATCACCGTGTTGGATCGCCAGGAGGGCGCCGCCGCTGTATTCGCCGGCGCCGGGCTGCCGTTCACTGCTATCCTGACCGCCCGGGACTTCGTGCCGTGAGCGCCGTGCCGCCATTAGCAACCCTAGTGGCAAGCCTGCCGGCAACCGTGCCGTTCGTCGGGCCAGAAGCGCTGGAGCGCTTGCATGGCGCTCGCATTGAGGCGCGGCTCGGTGCTAACGAAAGTGTGTTCGGACCCTCGCCTAAGGCCATCGTTGCCATGCAGGCAGCCGCGACGGACGTGTGGAAATACGGCGATCCTGAGTTGCATGAACTCAAGGCGGCGATCGCCCGGCACTGCGGTGCACGGGCTGACAACATTGCCATAGCCGGTGGCATCGACGGCCTGCTCGGGCTGACAGTGCGGCTGTTCGTCGAGCCAGGCATGGCCGTCGTCACGTCGCTCGGCGCTTATCCGACCTTCACGTTCCATGTCACGGGCTTTGGCGGCCGGCTAGTCACGGTGCCGTACCATAACGACCACGAAGATCCCGACGCGCTGCTGATAGCGGCCTTGCGCGAGCGACCGCCGCTCGTTTATCTCGCCAACCCCGACAACCCGATGGGCTCATGCTGGCCGGCGTCCACGGTGCTGCAATTGATCGAGCGATTGCCCGCCGGCTCATTGCTTTGCCTTGACGAAGCCTATGGCGAATTCGCACCCGCCGGCACGCTGCCAGACCTCGATCCCGACGACGCCCGTGTGCTGCGCTTTCGCACTTTTTCCAAGGCGCATGGCATGGCGGGATTGCGCGTCGGCTACGTTACTGGCGCTGCCCCAACGATCACCGCGTTTGACCGTATTCGCAACCATTTCGGCGTTGGCCGCATTGCCCAGGCCGGGGCCATTGCCGCCTTGGATGACATGGAACACTTGCGCGATGTCGTCGCCAAGGTCAGCGCCGCCCGCGAGCGGATCGGCGCAATCGCCCGCGCCAATGGGCTGACGCCCTTGCCGAGCGCCACCAACTTCGTCGCTATCGATTGCGGCAGTGACGGCGCCTTTGCCCACCGGGTGCTCGACGGCTTGCTGCGGCACGGCGTCTTTGTGCGGATGCCGGGCGTCGCGCCCTTAAACCGCACGATCCGCATCAGCGCCGGGACGGATGCCGATCTGGACCGGCTGGGCGCGGCGCTGCCGCTGGCACTGCAGGCGGCGCGATGCGGTGCTGCGTAGGTTCGATAAAGCCCTTCGCGCGACCCAACCTACCAGCAACCAGCGGTTTCACAGCGCCTTATCTCCGAGCGAGAGTACGTCGACGCGGGCGAGCTGCCACTGATAATGCATAAGCTCGAAGGTGGCGCGGTAGCGGCGTTTGGGATCATTCTTGTCGCGCACGTCGATCTCGAACTCGGTCAGCGAGATGAACTGGGCCCGGTCGATGCGCTTCAGCATGTCGGTGTTCGGCCACGCCGAGGCGACGGGTGCCACACGCAATGCCGGTGGCAGGAACCAGCGGCCACGCGCAGGCAGCCCAGCCAGGCTTGCTGGCGCGGCAGTTGGAGCGGTTTGCACGGTCACCTTTGGCTTCAGGTAGTCGATGAAGCCTTCCGCCGTCACTTTGCTGTCCAGCATATAGTCGAGCACGTAGGGCGCCACCGTATCGACGACCTCGAACTTGATCGCCTGAAAGATGCCGTTGGGCGCGCGCGTTGTCGCCTGCTCGGCCATCCTGAACGTGATCGATTGCTTCAGGCTGAGGCGCACGGCGTCCCAATCGACGCGCGGCTGGATGTAGCCGGCATTGCCTTGCTTGATCGCCGAGTGCAGCAGGAATGCCGCCAGATAGGGCGATGCGACATAGCTCGCCACCACGGCGAAGCCCAGCCACATGCAGCGGCGGACAATGTGTTGCAGCCTGTGCAGCATAAGTGCCGACACGATTTTCACGACCCCACGCTTGTTGCGTCACGATGCTGTCGTCGCTCTCCCAAGCCACAACTGCAGCGCCGGGGACCGCGCCCCGTTTAACCAAGATGCCGGGCAAATGGGTTGCCGTTATGACAAGATCAAGGCTGCTTTTGCGCCTGCTGTTCCTTACTGCCGCCATCGAAGTTCACTTGACCCGGTCACCCACTGGATTATGACTGAGCTATCCGAGGGGGGCCGGCGATAGCTGGCTGAGATGACGCTGAGATCGCGTCACCACCCTTTGAACCTGATCCGGGTCATGCCGGCGAAGGGACGGAAACGCGTGGTGACCAATGGGTGCAAAGCCCAGGTTACCGCCACACCCTTCCCTTCGCGGTCATGACTCAAACTTGAGTTCGAGCCATGGGGTGCCTCATGCCTGTTTACCAAAGATCGCCTATTCGCGTTGCGTCATGCATCGCGACGCTGTTGCTGAGTACAGCGTTCGGCATCGGCGCGACTGTCGCCGCCGAACAACTCAACATTATCGGCTGGTGCGACCACACGGACCCCGTGCTGCTGGAGCCGTTCGAGAAGGCCAACGACGCCAAGGTCAACATCAAGACGATTGAGAGCACGGGTATGGCTTTCGCCATTCTCGATCAGTCGAAGCCGGGCGACTGGGACATCTTCGCGATCGACGGCATCGACGTACGCAAAATGATCGACAAGGGGCTGGCGTCGCCGCTTGACGAAGCCAAGCTGCCACTCGCCGACCTGTCGCCGGAATTGTCGCTCAATCAGTTCGTGACACGCGACGGCAAACGCTATGCTGTGGTCGAGAAGTACGGCACCAACTCCTTCAGCATCAACACCGACAAGGTGGCGGCCGGCGACGCGCGGCGCCTGTCAACCATGTGGGACCCGAAATACAAGGGCCGCATCGGCTTGACCGACTATTATCTGCCGGTGATTGCCATGGCGGCGCTGGCGCTCGGCAAGAAGACCGATGCGCTGACTGAAGCCGACCTGCCGGCCATCAAGGAACTGGTGCTGAAGATCCGCGCCAATGCCAAAGCGGTTCTCGATGTAGCGTCCGGCAGCACACAAATGGCGACCGGCGACATCGACCTGCTGGTCGGCGGCGGCGAATGGGTTTCCGCTGGCCTCGCCAAGGACAACCCGAAACTCGACTTCGCCATTCCCGATGAAGGTGCGATCGCTTGGACTCAGGCCGCCGGCATCTTCGCCGCCAGCCCGCGCAAGGAGCTGGCGCACAAGTTCATCGAATACGTCATGTCGCCCGAAGGACAATCGCGGCTGGCGACCTCATCCTGTTTCTGGGGCGTGCCCCTGAACCGCAAGGCCGCGCTTGACGATACGGCTCGCAAGCTGCTGCACTTCGACCGTCAGGCCGAGTACCTGAAACGGCTGCAACTTTATCCGACGCCTGACGAAGCACTGGACAAGAAGATGCAGGACTTGTGGACCGATGTGCTGCAATCGGTGAAGTGATGCGGATAACAATCCAAGCATGGATGGCGGTCATTGCTGTACGACAGCTACGTTTGTCGTTGACCTGTCCACTGATTGGTTAGGTCGATGCAGCTTGGGCACTGCACGCGTAGGAGCCGCCATGACCCTCAACAGCTTGCAGGGAATTGCCCCCGACACCGGCGAGTCCGGCAGCACCTGGATCGCGCCGAACGCAACCGTCATCGGCAATGTGCGGCTGCTTGCTGGCGCGAGCGTCTGGTTCGGCGCCGTGGTGCGCGGCGACAATGAGCTGATTGCCATTGGCGAGCGGTCCAATGTGCAGGATGGCGCGGTGCTGCACACCGATCCTGGTTTTCCGCTGACGATCGGGGCTGACTGCACGATCGGCCATCAGGCCATGCTGCACGGTTGCACGATTGGCGAAGGCAGCCTGATCGGCATTGGCGCTGTGGTGCTGAACGGCGCGCGGGTCGGGCGCAATTGCCTGATCGGCGCCAAATCGCTGATCCCGGAAGGCCGTGACATTCCCGATGGCTCGCTGGTCATGGGCCTGCCCGGCAAGGTTGTGCGTTCCCTGACGCCGGCCGAAATCGACGGACTAAAGCGCTCGGCCGCCCACTACGTCGCCAACTGGCAGCGCTTTGCTGCCGGCCTCGTTGACCTGCTGGGATAGACCAGCGACCCAAGACTACGTGAGCTTCCCTAGTTTCGAACTGGCGCGTTTGATCAGCACTTGTTGGCTATGCCTCTTAAGCATAGTCGAACTGTTCTGCCGTACTCTGCTCAATACGAGTGGCGGCAGTTCATGATCGCTCGGGAGTTCTCAGTCAGGCGTCAAGGCCGGAGAGTTGTTGAACCCGTCTAGGGTTCCTGACTCGCCGGCCGACACTGGGACTGGCCTCAACTGCCGATACTCGCCTGGACAAAGGCATCGAGCGCCAGGCCGGCGAAGACAATAAATCCCACCAGATTGTTTGACTTGAACCGCTCCAGGCAATTCGCCGGATTGCTGGTGTCAAGAGTGGTGATCTGCCAGCTGAACTGCAGCGCCACCATGGCCAACGCCGTATGCGTGATCAAGCCAGCACCAACCAGCAGACTGGTTGCGAAGATCCCAATCCAAGCTGCCCCATAGAAGCCAGCCAACCAGATCGGCGTCTGCGTGCCAAACCGCAAGGCCGTGGAGCCAAGGCCGATCAAAGCGTCGTCTTCTTTGTCCTGATGCGCATAAATGGTGTCGTAGCCGATGATCCAGGCAATCGTCGCCGCATAGAGCACCAGCGCTGGCCAGCCGAGCCCGCCAAAATCAGCAGCCCAGCCCATCAGCGCGCCCCAGCCGAATGTCAGTCCAAGCACGGCCTGTGGCCATTGCGTGATGCGCTTCATCAAAGGATAGATGGCGATCGGCAGCAGCGAAGCGGCACCGAGTGCCACAGTAAACCAATTGAACTGCAGCAGCACGACCAAGCCCAGGGCGAGCAACAAGACCAAGAACAGTGCCGCCTGCCGGGTGCTGAGCTGGCCCGAAGGCAGTGGCCGGGACCGTGTGCGCGCCACTTGTGCGTCGATGTCCCGGTCGAGAATATCATTGTAAGTGCAGCCCGCGCCGCGCATGACGAAAGCGCCAACAGCGAACAGTATCTGGTACCACGGATTGGGATACGCGGCGTTCGTCGCGTGCGCTGCCAGCGCCGCTGACCACCAGCACGGCCACAACAGCAGCCAGACGCCAATCGGCCGGTCAGCCCGCGCCAGTCGCAAATAGGGGCGCGTCGCCAAGGGCGCGAAGCGATCCACCCAATTACCAGCAGCGGCATCAGCCACGCCCGCCATCGGCGTTGCGGCTCGGTCGCGTGCCGCCTCAGGAATTGGTTCGTTCACGGGCCGGTTTCAACCGCGCTGAAGGTCTTGCTGGTGCTGCTCGCGGGGCGCGATCATCGGGCTCCGCAGCCACGCCAGACCATGCCACGTGCGATCGCTGCCGCGCAAATGGCTCGTGTGTCAACCGACGCCGCCCGCTTGCCGCGACGGCGATCGGCTGTTGAAGCGCACCCAAGCTTTGCGAAAGCCTTTTGCTTTCCGCTGTTTGATTTGTCATGTTGCTGTCACAAACTCATTTCGGGATAACTTCATGGCTGAATTCTTGGACGTCGCCTTGCGGCTGACAATTGCTGTCGTGGTAGGTGGTGCGATCGGCATCAACCGCGACCTCCTGAACAAGCCAGCCGGCGTGCGTACGATTGGCCTGGTGTCGCTGGCTGCTGCCATGCTGGTGATGGCGCTCGACAATTACGGCACCACTGCTGGCGTCGCCGGCGAAGACGCGGTCAGTCGCGTCATCCAAGGCCTGATGACCGGTGTTGGTTTTCTTGGCGCCGGCGTCATCATCCGTGACGAGACCAACCGGGTACGCGGCCTCACGACGGCCGCCGTCGTCTGGTTCGCGGCCGGCATTGGCGTTGTCTGCGGCGTCGGCAACTGGCCAATCCTGGCGGTGTCTGTGTTCCTGGTGTTCGCTCTACTGCTCGGTGGCGGTCCAATCGAACGGCACGTGCACCGCATCTTCAAGCGTACGGACCTCGACGACAAGCCGCCTACGGCAGGCACAGTGTGAGGCTGACCGCGCATCCTGATCGGCAAGTGCTCTACCGAATGGCTAACAGCCGTCATCGGTCGAGCGCGGCCATGAACGCAGACAATTCGCGATCCTCGACATCGACCATGTGCTCAGGGCCCGGATAGGCACCCGATTTGACGTCAGCGGCGAACTCTGAGAATGCCGCAATACGCTCGCGCTGCAGCCGTTCATGCTCGGCCTGGAAATCGCGATAGACTTTGGCGTGGCGCGGGCGGTGGCCGCGCGTGTATCCGAGCACGTCCTCTGCAAACAGATATTGCGCGTCGCCGCCCGGCCCCGCACCCATCGACAACATGATCAGCGTCGTGCGCTTCGATATCTCGGCTGCAATTCGCGCCGGCACCACTTCCAACTCGGCGCCCATCGCTCCAGCCGCCTCGAGTGCCTTGACGGCGCGATAGACCTGCATGGCGCTGTCCGCCGTCTTGCCGACAGCCTTGAAACCGCCAGTCCAGGTCGCCTTGGACGGCACCAGGCCGACATGGCCAATAACTGGGATACCCTCGGCAGCCAGCCGCGCGATCGTCTCATTGCTGGCGGCACAATAGCAGGCGTCGCCGCCGTTGCGCACTGCGGCGTGGGCTGCCCGGAGGTAGTCCTCAGTGGTGACCAGCTCACCATACATCAGCCCAACCTGCACGAAACAGGCGCCGGCTGCCTCGCGCATCTGCGGCGTCCAGACAGGCTGGATAATCGACAGAATGTCAATGCCGGCCGCTGCCGCCGCTGCCGCCTCATCGACCGTGTCGACGAACAGCATTGTCAGTTGCCGCTTGCCTTTCAGGTCCCTGAGGTCCTTGACCGTCAGGCGCGCGCTGCGTGCCATTGCCCTGTGCCAGTCTGATTTTGCGTTGTTCTGGGATAAGGGCATAGCAGAGGCAATGCGCACCACGCGATGGCTATACCGGGGTGATCTACTTCAAGGTGGTGAGATAACTTTGCCGGCACACCGGCGGGGGTCCTTGGTCGCATGGCCAAATTTGGCCCCCGGCGTTGACCGGCGAATGATGAAGGCCGGCTGCAGTGGCGAAGTGCCAGGATGTGCAGCCGTTCTGGCAACCACGTCATCAATTTTGATGATGACAGAGCCCATAGGTAGTTTAGCCTGAGACTGAGTGTAATCCGAACATCCCTGCTGCCTTTGATAATTGCCTCCGGGAGTCCTCAAGCCCATGACCCACTTCGCATCAGTTAAAACCACCTTCGCCATTGTCTTTGCCGCAGGATTGGTGGCGCTACCGGGCACCCCTGCTGGCGCTGCGGCTAAGCGAGCCGCCTATTTCGGCGAATGGGGCCTCGACGCAGAAAGCTGCAAATCTGGCGACGCCGAACTGAAGATTGCGAAGAACTATTGGGGTTCGGTCGACTTCGAGTGCCAGATCAAATCAGTCTCTGGCGGCAAAGGCGTGTGGCGGGTCAAACTGCACAAGTGCCAGGGCGAGGGCATCGGAAAGACGGAAAGCGTCACCATCCGGGCGTCCGCCAGCAACGCCAAAACCAGTTATGCCGGCGACAGTTTCAGCAATGATTTCATCCGCTGTCCGTAGTAGCGCCGCCCTCACGTAACGAATGACACCAAAGTTCAACGCCAAAGGAGTTTGCCGTGCGCGAACCAGTGGTCGGATCGGGGTGGCGAGCCATCGCGGCAATGAGCGCAATCGCGGTGTTCGCCGTTGCAATGCCGATCCCGGCCGCCAGCGCCAAAGGCCCGCTCTATACTGGCATCTGGGCCACCAGCGCCGCCAACTGCAAAGCGCCGCGTGACGGCAGTTCTTCACCAATCCGCTTGTCGGCCAAGCTCATTGAGGAGTTTGAGGTCACCTGCAAGCTCAGCGCGATCAACCGGCAGGGTGCCACCTGGACAGCCAAGGCGCGTTGCGATGACCTTGGCACCATCACCCGCGAGCGTGTGACGATCTGGGCATCGGCCAAGCTGCTGACGCTGAAGTGGAGCACCAACGCGCAGCGACTGAACTACGTGCGCTGCAAGTAGATCGGAGCTCAATCGGCGAACGCTCAGCGGCATAGCGGAGTTTCTGTGCAGCCGGCGAACTGACCGCTAGATATCCAGCGCCTTGGCGAATTCGGCGTGTTCCTGGATGAAGCGGAAGCGGGCTTCGGGCTTTGAGCCCATCAGGGCGTTGACGGCGTCTTCCACTTCGACGCCATCGCTCTCGACCAGCTCTACCCGCAGCAGGCGGCGGTTCTTGGGGTTCATCGTCGTCGCCTTGAGCTGATCGGCATTCATCTCGCCGAGGCCTTTGAAGCGCTGGATATCGACCTTGCCGCGCTTGCCGAACTCGCCGGCGATCAGGCGCTCCTTCTCGGCGTCGTCAAGCGCGTACATGGAGACTTTGCCCTGCGTCAGCCGGTACAGCGGCGGCACCGCGAGGTACAGGTGCCCGCCCCGGATCATTGGCTGCATCTCCTGATAGAAGAAAGTGATCAGCAGCGACGCGATATGCGCACCATCGACATCGGCGTCGGTCATGACGATGACCTTGTCGTAGCGCAAATCCTCATCGCTATAGGCCGAGCCGGTGCCGCAGCCGAGCGCCAGCACCAGATCTGACAGCGCCTGATTCGAGGACAGCTTGGCCGACGAGGCGTTGGCGACGTTGAGGATCTTGCCGCGCAACGGATAGATGGCTTGGGTCGCCCGGTCGCGCGCACTCTTGGCTGAGCCACCGGCCGAATCGCCCTCGACAATGAAGATCTCTGAGCCGAGCATGCCGGCATTGGTGCAGTCGGCGAGCTTCCCGGGCAACCGCAGCCGCTTGGTCGCGGACTGCCGCTTAACCTCTTTCTCGGCCTTGCGCTTGAGCCGGTCCTCGGTGATCTCCACCACCCATTCCAACAGCTTAGTCGCCTGCAAGGGTGCGTCCGTCAGCCAATGGTCGAAAGCGTCGCGCACTGTGTTCTCGACAATGCGCGCAGCCTCCTGGGTTGCCAGCTTGTCCTTCGTCTGGCCTTGGAATTCCGGTTCGCGGATGAACACCGACAACATGCCGCCGACTGACGCCAGTACGTCCTCGGCAGTGATCAGCGCCGTCTTCTTGTTGTTGACGCGCTCACCATAGGCCTTGAGCCCCTTGGTCAACGCCGTGCGGAAGCCCTGCTCATGGGTGCCGCCTTCGCCGGTTGGCACCGTGTTGCAATAGCTCGACAGAAAGCCATCATCATTGGTGATCCAGGCGCACGCCCATTCCACCGATCCATGCCCGCCCGATTTCTCAACGCGGCCGGCGAAGACGTCCTTGCCGACAGTATGCAAGCCCTGGATCCGGCTACCGAGGAAATCCTTGAGGCCACCGGGGAAATGGAAAACAGCTTCCGCCGGCACATCTTCGCCATCGAGCAGCTCGGGCGCGCAGAACCAGCGGATTTCGACGCCGCCGAACAGATAGGCCTTGGAGCGCGCCATCTTGAACAGTCGCGACGGCTTGAACTGCGACTTGTCGCCGAAAATCTCGGGGTCAGGATGGAAGCGCACCTTGGTGCCACGCCGGTTCATCACCGGCCCCATGTTCTGCAGCTTTGATGTGGCGTGCCCACGCGCGAAGGTCTGACGGTACAATTGCTGGCTGCGCGCTACCTCGACTTCCAAACTGTCCGACAGCGCGTTGACAACGGAAATGCCAACGCCGTGCAGGCCGCCCGACGTGTTGTAGACCTTACTGTCGAACTTGCCGCCCGAATGCAGCATCGTCATGATCACTTCGAGCGCAGTTTTGTCCTTGTATTTCGGGTGCTTGTCGATAGGGATGCCACGGCCGTTGTCGGCGACGCTCAGATAACCGTCGGTGTCGTAGCGGACCTCTATCCAGGTGGCGTGACCAGCCACCGCCTCGTCCATAGAGTTGTCGATGACCTCGGCGAACAAATGGTGCAGCGCCTTTTCATCCGTGCCGCCAATATACATGCCCGGCCGCCGCCGCACCGGCTCCAGCCCCTCCAGCACCTCGATGTCGGCGGCAGTGTAATCCGCTTCGCCATCATACTTGCTCTTTGACTTAGCCCGGCTCGGCCCGCCATGGGGCTTATCAGCAAGCTCGCGCTCAACCTTTTCGAACAGGTCGTTCTTTTTCTGCGATGCGGTAGCCGGTCTGGTCATGCTGTCTCTGGTCTTTGGCGGCGTGGTGAGCTTTATCGGTGGCGTGGCGGGCGGTGGAGCCGGAAACAGATCTGGTTCCTGGGCGGAATTGCGGCGCTGACCGACGTTAGCTACCGGTTCTCCGGAGGTTGCGGCATTTCCCGTCAAGGCCCGCTTGGCGCCCTGGAACAACTGAAATGCCGCCGAGCCGATGCCTTTGCCAGCCATGCGAATCTCTCCCCGTTTCAGCATCACGTCGCACTGGAAGCCAGATTCGCGCAAGACGGCACAGGGTAGCGGATGTCAGCAGATGCGCGAATGTGCTACCGGTCCAGCCGCCAACCACTGAACGAGGCCGCGTTGTCGCAAAGCCAGCCCCCCCTGCTGAGTGAACCAGCCGCCCCTGCGCGCCGGGCCAACGTTGCCGAATTCACGGTCTCGGAGCTGTCGTCGGCAATTAAGCGCACTTTGGAAGGTGGCTTTGGCCATGTCCGGCTGCGTGGCGAGATATCGGGCTATCGTGGGCCGCATGGCTCGGGCCATTGCTACTTCGCGCTGAAGGACGAAGGTTCCAAGATCGAGGCAGTGATCTGGCGCGGCGTGTTTTCGGCGCTGCGATTTAAGCCTGAAGAGGGCATGGAGGTCATTGCCACCGGTAAGGTCACAACCTATCCGGGCTCGTCCAAGTATCAGGTGGTGATCGAATCGCTGGAGCCGGCCGGCGCCGGCGCGCTGATGGCGCTGCTCGACGAGCGCAAGCGCAAGCTCGCCGCCGAAGGACTGTTCAACGCCGAGCGCAAGCGCAAGCTGCCGTTCCTGCCGGCGATCGTCGGCATCATCACATCCCCCACCGGCGCTGTTATCCGCGACATGCTGCACGGCTTTGACGAGCGCTTCCCGACCCGCGTCATCCTGTGGCCGGTGCGCGTCCAGGGCCCGACTTCGGCGCCAGAAGTGGCAGCCGCTATCCGTGGCTTCAATGCCATACAACCTGGCGGCCCGGTGCCGCGCCCCGACCTGCTGATCGTCGCGCGTGGTGGCGGCAGTCTGGAAGATCTGTGGGGCTTCAGTGAGGAAGAAGTCGTCCGTGCCGCTGCTGACAGCGGCATCCCGCTGATATCCGCCGTCGGCCATGAAACCGACTGGACACTGATTGATCTGGTCGCCGACGCACGCGCGCCGACACCGACCAAGGCGGCGGAATGGGCGGTGCCAAAGCGCTCCGACCTGCTCCTGCAGATCGGCGATTTTGGCCAGCGGCTGACAGCAGGCCTGAAGCGCACGCTGGAAGGCGAGCGCGTTCGCCTGCGCGCTGCGGCTGCAGGCCTGCCTCGGCCACAGGACCTGCTGGCCTTGCCGAGACAGCGCTTTGATGGTGTGGCCGGCCGTTTGCCGCGCGCGCTTATCGGCAACACGCGCGCTCATGCCGCCCGCTTCAACCGCGTCGGCGCGCGGCTCAATCCGCAAATCCTGCGCGGCAAGCTGCATCGGGCTTCAGATCGCTTGATCGCTGTCGCTGGTTTTGGCGCACGGGCCTTTGCAGCGCGCACCGAGCGGCAGCGTGCCCGCCTCGCACGCGTTGCCGACAGGCTGCATCCGCGTTTGGTATTGGCCAAGAAGGAGCGCGGCACGACGCGGCTGCAAGAGTTAGCCGAGCGCAGCGCCGCTGCTGTCCGCCGGGTGGTGGACATGCGCCGCCGCCGCCTGCTGGGCCAGGCCCAGGTGCTGGCGACACTGAGCCATCACAGCGCCCTGGAACGCGGTTTCGCCATCGTCCGCAACGAGGCCGGCCATATGCTGCGCGCTCGCGCCAGCGTCGCGGCCGGCGACCGGCTGGAAATTGAGCTGGCCGATGGCCGGCTGCCGGCGATTGCTGCGGCTGGAGGTGGCTCTGGCGCAGCAGATAGCACTGTAACACAGCCTGCGCGCGCACCCCGCAAGCCCGTCGGCAAGTCTGGCCAGGGCTCGCTTTTCTGATCCGGCCGCGCTAGGACGCCAGCCATGAACAAGTATGACCAGCATTTCCCGTCGCGTGGCGAGGCCAAAGTGCGCTACGGCGATAACGAGGTCATCGTGGTCAAGGAGGGCGATTTCGTGCGCTGCGCGGTCACCAACGACCCGATTCCGTTATCGGAACTTCGCTATTGGAACGTTCGCCTGCAAGAGCCCTACAAGAACGCCGAGGTGTCGCTGTACCGCTACTTGGCAATCAACGGCAGGCCTTGAGCGGCAGGCACTGTTCCCGCAGTGGCGATGGCTGGCGAGCAATCGCGCGGCAATTCTGTGGCCAGCTCGATACCAATGCGATTGCCTTCCGGCAGCAGTTGCAAAGTGCGCTTGAGCCCATCGCTGGAACCGGACCCCTTGCCCGTGTTCTCGATCACGCGATGCGCTCCTGAACCCCGAATGTCGACCCAAGTCGGTACGTAGCCAGCTGCTGTGACGCGGGCCTTCGCCCCGGGTGTCAGGGGCCGCGTCAATTCGATCACGGCGGCGATACCGGCACGCTGCTCGGGGCGGCGTTGATTGGAAATGAAGTTGCCAGTGGAATAAATCACCAGCGCCTCGCGCTCGCCGCTGCCACGCATCAGCGCCCAGGGTTGCAGCACATGCGGGTGCGAACCGATCACCGCTGCGGCACCAGCTTCCACCAAGGCCGCCGCTAGCTCGCGGTCGCGCTTGGTCGGTTGACGGTCGCCCTCTTCGCCCCAATGCGGCGTCACAATTACCGCGTCGATCAGCGGGTTTGCGTCCAGACGCCGCACTTCCGCCAGTAGTTCATCCTTTTGCCCATGACACAGTAAGACTTGGCCATGCCGGTCGGGATTACCATTGGTGTCAAACGTGCAGGCGAGCCAGGCCACTCCCAGCCCTTTGGCCCAAGTAATGGTACTCCACGGCCGGGTGGTCTCGCCCTTCTTGCGGGTGCCGGTAAAGGCCACTCCGCGCGCCGAGAGATTGTCGATGGTCCGGTCGGCGCCGAGCGATTGCCGGTCCATGGCGTGATTGTTGGCGGTGGAAACAATGTCGAAGCCACTCGCGTGTAGATCATCGATCACGCTCGGATGATAGTTGTAGTAAAGCGCTCCGGCGCGCGCGCCATAGACACGCCCGTCAAACGCCCGTCCAGGATCTTTGACCGGATCGCCGCCGGCTTCCACGCCATGGGCCGCCGTGCCCTCAAAATTGGCGTAAGCGAGGTCAGCGCCCCGGATCAACGGGTCCATGTCGCGCCAGAACTCGCCATAGCTGCCGCCTTTGCGCAGGGCGTGCAGTTGCAGCGGCCGGTGAAACAACAAATCACCAACTGCTACGATAGTGACACGGTCACCCGGCTCACAGGCATTGCGAAAGGTGATGGTCGAAGCGATGGCGGGGAAAGTGGTGACAACGATGGCCAGCGCGGCCAGAGCCGCGCGCCAACAATGGCCCATACCGAACAGCAGCACCATGTGCGCGCCTCAACAAGCATCCCAGTTATCGCACTATGCGGGCCAGTGACGCCGTCGTAACGTGCAAGCTGTGATCGTGGTTGAAGATTGGTTAAGTCCAGCGCCTCAGTCACATCGACTTGCCCCTTTGCGGTCATTCTATCGCGTGACGTGTCATAGAATGCGGGCGTATACCCATGCGCAACTCCGAGCATGAGGTTCCCCGATGGCCAGTTCCACTGACGCTCCAATTGCTGACAAAGTACCTCCGGCAGTTCCAGCCCCCACGCGCGGCGGCCGCAGCGCGCGGCGCGGCGCGCGTATCGGCACCCATGCCATCCAGCAGATGGACTGGCGCATTCCCGTCAACAAGGACCGGCCGACGGAGCCCTTGAGCCCCGAGGGCGTCGAAGCGGTGCACAACGCCGCCATGCGCGTGCTGGAAGAAACCGGCATTGACTTCCTGCACGACGAAGCCCGCGCCATTCTCAAGGCGGCCGGCTGCGATGTTCGCGACAAACGCGTGCGCATGGACCGCGCTTTCGTCATGGAGCAGCTGCGCAAGGCGCCATCTGAGTTCCAGATCACGCCGCGCAATCCGGCCAAGACGGTCAACGTCGGCGGCGAACACATGCTGTTCGTCAACGTCTCAAGCCCGCCGAATTGCTCGGACCTCGACAATGGCCGGCGCGTCGGTAACCGTACTGACTTTCAGAACTTCATGAAGCTGACGCAGTACTTCAACTGCATCCATATTGCCGGTGGCTATCCGGTTGAGCCGGTCGATATTCACGCCTCGGTGCGCCATCTCGACTGCCTCTATGACAAGCTCACCCTCACGGACAAGGTCTGTCATGCCTATTCGCTTGGCACCGAGCGCGTGGAAGACGTGATGGAAATGGTGCGGATCGCTGGCGGACTGACGCACGAGGAATTCGCCGCCAAGCCACGAATGTACACTAACATCAACTCGTCCTCGCCACTGAAGCACGATTGGCCGATGCTCGACGGCGCCATGCGCCTCGCCCGCAAAGGCCAACCAACGATTGTGACGCCGTTCACACTATCTGGGGCGATGGCGCCCGTTACATTGGCCGGCGCGATCGTGCTGCAGACGGCCGAGGCCGTTGCCTGCCTGGCGCTCCTGCAGGTCATCCGGCCCGGCCTGCCGGTTGTGTACGGCTCGTACACCAGCAATGTCGACATGAAGTCGGGCGCGCCAGCCTTCGGCACGCCGGAATACATGCGCGCGACACAGATGTCAGGCCAGATGGCGCGCTATTATCGGCTGCCGTTGCGCGCCTCCAACGCCTGCGCCGCCAACGCGCCAGATGCGCAAGCCATGTGGGAGAGCGTGTTCTCGCTGTGGGCCTGCGTCTCGGCGCGCGCCAACGTCGTCTATCATGCGGCGGGCTGGCTCGAGGGCGGCCTGGCGATGGGCTATGAGAAGTTCATCCTCGACGCGGACCAGTGCGGGATGATGGGCGTCTTCGTCAACGGCCTGGACATGTCCGAGAACGGCCAGGCGATGGACACCCTG